>JAUIBJ010000157.1 GCA_030428025.1 Alphaproteobacteria bacterium | reverse complement strand
CCCACCGCCCCCTCCGAGCGAAGACGAGATCAAGGCGCGGCAGGCCCATGTGCTCGACCGGCTGTCGCGGCTCAACCACTACAAGCTGTCGGCGACGATGGAGGCACTGGGCATGGAGATGCCGGTGGGGGTGCTGCAATGTCTGTGCGCCAGCCGGGGGATCATGGGGGCCGGGCTGGGGTATCACCCCGAACCATGGGGCGATTGCGACAATGCCGACCCCTGCAAGGGAGGTAACTGGGGTTGCGTGTCGCACGACCTGCCCAACGATCCGGCAGTCTGGAAGAGCTGCATCGCCAGCACGCCGATCAAGCTGCCCGGCAAGGACGGGGCGGAGCCCACAGAGATCCCCCTCGACGCGCTGATCGAACAGAAGCTGCGGGAGCGGAAGAAATAGACGGGCCAGTGGGGCGCCCCCCTGCCCCTTCGCCCGGCTTTCCCCTTTCCGGGAAACCGGCTAGAGAGATGCGCATGACTTCGCCTGCGACCCTCTCCGACATCCTGACCCATGGCTTCGATACGGTGATCGACGTGCGCAGCCCGGCCGAGTTTGCCGAGGATCGTGTGCCCGGGGCGATCAACCTGCCGGTTCTGGACAATGACGAGCGCGCGCGCGTGGGCACGATCTACAAGCAGGTCTCGCCCTTCCGCGCCCGCAAGATCGGCGCGGCGCTGGTCTTTCGCAACGCCGCCAACCATATCGAGACCGCGCTGGCCGATCGAGAGGGCGGCTGGCGGCCGCTGGTCTATTGCTGGCGCGGCGGGCAGCGCTCGGGCGCCTTCGCCTGGATGCTGCGCGAGATCGGCTGGCGGGCCGAGACGCTGGAGGGCGGCTATCGCAGCTATCGCCGGCTGGTGGTGAAGGCGCTTTACGACGAGCCTCTCAGGTTCCGGCTGGTACAGCTCGGCGGTTATACCGGCACCGCCAAGACCGATCTGCTGGGCCGGCTCGGGGGCCTTGGCGTTCAGGTGCTCGACCTCGAAGGGCTCGCGCGGCATCGCGGCTCGATCCTGGGCGGGCTGCCCGAGCCGCAACCCAGCCAGAAGGATTTCGAAAGCCAACTGGCCATGGCCCTCGACCGGCTCGACCCGGCCCGCCCGGTGATGGTCGAGGCCGAAAGCAGCAAGATCGGCGCCGTGACCCTGCCCCCGGCGCTGTGGGAGGCGATGAAATCCGCCCCGCAGATCGTGGTCACCGCGCCGCTGGAGGCACGCGCGCGCTATCTGGCCCAGGCATACGCAGATGTGCTGGCCGATGGCCCGGCACTGAAGGCGCGGCTTGCGCCGCTGCGCCAACACCGGGGCCATGCGGTGGTGGATCACTGGGAAACCGCCATCGACGCGGGCGACAAGGTGGCGCTCTGCCACTCGCTGGCCGAACTGCATTACGACCCGGCCTATGACAAGTCCGCCCGCCGGGCCGAGGGCAGCGTGGTGCGACGGGTGCATGCCGAGGCGCTGACATCACCCGCGCTGGACGAAACCGCCCGCCGGATCGCCGGCGCGCTTCAGGACATTTCGATCTGACCGGTCTTGTCGGTGATCTCGCCGATGCACGCCGCCTCGAACCCCACCTCGCGTAGCCGGTCCACCAGCGGCGCGGGGTCTTCCGACACGGCGGCCAGGAGCCCGCCGCCGGTCTGCGGGTCGAACAACAGCGCATGGCGCGGCCCCTCCGGCGTATCGGGAAAGGGCGCGCGGTTCTCGGGGTAAAGGGTCGAGCGCAGGCCCTGTTCCGCCAGCGCCAGCGCCCCCTGCATGAGCGGCACCGCCTCTGCCCGCACCGCCGCGCCGACCCCCGAGGCAAGGCAGAGCCCCCGCAGATGCCCCGCAAGCCCGAAGCCCGTGACATCCGTCATCGCCGTTGCCCCCGAGAGCAGCCGCGCCGCGCCCCCTTGCGGCTGCGTCATCCAGCCCAGGGCGGCAGCGACATCCGCGCCCGGCGCCTTCCCCTTCATCTCGGCGGCCATGATCACCCCGCTGCCCAAGGGCTTGGTCAGGATCAGGCTGTCGCCCGGTCGTGCGCCCGCAAGCGTGATCGGCGGGCCGTCGCAGATCCCCGTCACGGTAAAGCCGATGGTCATCTCGGCCCCTTGCGTGCTGTGACCGCCCACGATCTCGGCCCCGGCGGCGCGCATGGTCTCGCTTGCCGCCTGCATCACCTCGCGCAGCCAGCGTTCGGCCAGTGCCGGCGATTGCCGGGGCAGCACGATGGAGGCCAGTACCGCCTGCGGCGCGGCCCCCATGGCCCAGATGTCGCCCAGGGCATGAACGGCGGCGATACGCGCCATGGTCGCCGGGTCGTCGGTGAGCGCGCGCAGATGATCAGTGCTGATCACCTGCCTTGTGCCGCCCGTCTCCAGCACGGCCGCGTCATCGCCCGCGCCCGCCATGCCACTCGCCTCAAGGGCCCGACGCAACGCCCCCGCCCCCAGCTTGGCGCCGCAACCCCCGCAGATGGGCTGGCCGCCAAAGGCCTCCTCGGCGCCGGCGGCCCGGGGCTGCGGCAGCGGCTCGGGGTCTGGAAACGGCCGGTCGAACTTTTCCATGAAGCGCCGGTCGATCCGGTTCTTCAGGCGCCAGAGCGCGGGGGCCGCCAGTGCCAGGCCGAAGCGTTCGGCCACGGCCGATCGCTCGCCCAGCGAGATGAGCTTGAGATAGTCCCGCTGCGGCCGGTAGGGGCGCATCCGCCCGCTTTCCGACAGCGCCCGGCGGAGGTTGTGGAACAGCACCGGCGCCTGGCGCACGGCATAGACCCCGGCCTTGGGGCGGGGGCTCTCGACCATCGCGGCACAATCGCCGGTGGCGAAGACGGCAGGGTCGCGCGTGCGCAGGCAGGCATCGACCGGAAGAAAGCCCGCCTCGTCGGTCAGCCCGCTGCCGGCCAGCCACGGATAGGGCCGCGCCCCGGCGACGCCGGTTACGAACTCCGCCGGTAGGGTGCGGCCATCCTCCAGCTCCAAACAATCGGCATGCACGGCGCGGGGCTGCGTCTTTTCCAGAAGGGAGATGCCCCTGGCCTGTAGGGCCGCCCGCAACCTGCGCTCTGCGGGCGCGCCGAGCCCCGACAGCGCGGTGTCCCTCTCGACAATGGCGATCTCCGCCGCGCGCCCCGCCTGTCGCAGCGCATGCCCCATCGCCATCGCCAGTTCCGCCGCCGCCACACCGCCGCCGATCAGCACGATATGCGCCGGACCCTGCCCCTCGCAGAACCGTGTCCAGGCGCTGGCGAAGCGGCCAAGCGGCTTGGCCGGCACGCCGTGCTCGGCAAAACCCGGCAGGTCGGGCATGGCGCTGGTGATGCCGATATCGACCGAGGCCACGTCATAGGCAATGGGAGCGCGGCCCGGCACCGTGACCGTCCGGGCCTGCGGGTCGAGCCCCTCGGCCGCGCCGATCACCAGCCGGGCGCCCGCGCGGCGGGCCAGGCGGACGAGGTCGATATCCAGCGTCTCGCGGCTGTAATGGCCGGCGACATAGCCCGGCAGCATCCCCGAATAGGGCGCCGTGGGGCCCGGGTTGATCACCGTCACCCGCGCGCCCGGCAGGGGCGCCATGGCCCAGCGATCCAGCACCAGCGCGTGGGTATGCCCGCCCCCGATCAGGACGAGATCGCGCGTGAAGGGCAAGGAGATGTTCTGCATGCGACGTGTCACCCGTTTGCCGGAGCGGGTAGCATCATCCGCCGCCCGCGCCCAGCCTGATTTGCACGGGCCTACCGCCCGATCACCAGCTCTGCCCGCAACCCCCCAAGCCGCTCGCTTTCCCCCAGCCGCAGCGTACCGCCATGGGCGCGGGCCACGTCCGTTGCGATCGACAGGCCCAGCCCCACACCGGTGCCAAGATTCTGGTTGCGCGCGGTATCGAGCCGGACGAAGGGCTTCACCGCCTCCTCGCGCCGGTCCTCGGGGATGCCGGGGCCGTCATCCTCGACCCGGATGCGCAGGGTGCTGTCGGTCAGCAGGACCGAGACCTCGGCCTTGTTGCCATAGCGCACGGCGTTGTTGATCAGGTTCTCCACGGCCCGGCGGATACCGGCCTTGCGCAGCACCACCTGCCCCTCGCCCTCGGCCATGTAGAGCGTCACATCCGTCTCGGCCCGGCGCGCGTCCTCGACCACCTGACGGACCAGCGCCACCGGGTCGACCGGCTGCGGCTTGCCTTCGCTCGCACCGCGGGCGAAATCGAGAAACTCGTCGATCAGCCGCTCCATGTCCTCCACATCCTGCTCCATCGCGCCGCGCTCCTCCGCGTCGAGCATCGACAGGCCGAGCTTGAGCCGGGTGAGCGGCGTGCGCAAATCGTGGCTCACCCCCGACAGCATCAGCGTGCGCTGCTCGATCTGCCGTTCGATCCGGTCGCGCATGTCGAGAAAGGCCCGGCCCGCCGCGCGCACCTCCACCGCGCCGGCGGGGCGGTAATCCAGATGCCGGCCCCGCCCGAAGGCCTCGGCCGCGCGCGCAAGCCGCGTGATCGGCCGCAGCTGATTGCGCAGGTAGAAATAGGCGATCACCGTCATGATCACCGCGAAGAACACCATGTTCACCAGAAGCTGGTGCGGGTTCGAGGCCGAGACCCGCCGGCGGTCGAACTCCATCCGCAGCGGGCCTTCGGCGGTGTCGAAATAAAGCCGCACGATATTGTCGTCCGGCAGGTCCACCGCCGCCAGTTCCGGCAGGATGCGGCTGAACTCTCGCACAACCGTGCCTCCGGTCAGGTCGTACCAGCGCCAATGATGTGTCGCCGGTACCGCGCCGGGCGCCACCGCGTCGACCGAAATCTGCAAGGCTTCGGCCATGCGTGAGGCACCAAGCGCCTCGGGCGGCAACCCGCTGCCCAGCATCAGCCGCACCTCGCGGCTGACCGAGTTGGTCATCTGCCGTGTGACCCCCTCGAAATGGCGCTGGATGAACAGCACCGAGACCACCAGCATCACCGTCACCACCGGCAGAAGCAGGATCAGGAAGGCGCGGCCGTAAAGGCCGCCGGGCATATAGGGTTTGAGCCAGCGAAAGGACATGCTTGAACCTAGCCGCGGAACCTTGTGTAAGGAAGGGCGATGACGCAGGACAATCATACGCCGCCGGTGGGCGTGGCCGAGGATCTGGGCCAGGGCATCCGGCGGATCCTCGCCCCCAACCCCTCGCCCATGACGCATCTGGGCACGAACACCTATCTGCTGGGCGCGCGCGAGGTGGCGGTGATCGACCCGGGCCCGGACAGCGCGGCGCATCTGAAGGCGATTCTCGGCGCGCTCGGCCCCGGTCAGCAGATCACCCGCATCCTCGTCACCCATTCGCATGCCGATCACTCGCCGCTGGCGGCCCGGCTGGCGCGCGAGACGGGGGCGCAGGTGCTTGGCTTCGGCCCCTCGGGCGCAGGCCGCAGCGCGGTGATGGAAGAGATGGCGGCCAAGGGGCTGGAGGAGGCGGGCGAAGGCATCGACCCGGGCTTTGCCCCCGACAGTTGCCTCGCCGACGGCGATACGATCACCGGCGAGGACTGGACCCTCACCGCGCTCTGGACGCCCGGCCATCTGGGCAACCATCTGTGCTTTTCCACCGGCAGCGCGGTCTTCTGCGGCGATCACGTGATGGGCTGGGCCAGCTCGCTGGTCTCGCCCCCCGATGGCGACCTCGGCGATTTCATGGCCTCCTGCCGGCGGCTGCGCAGGCTGGGGGCGGAGGTGTTTCATTCCGGCCACGGAGCGTCGATCGAGGCGCCGGGGGCGCGGCTCGACTGGCTCATCGCCCACCGCGAGGGGCGCGAGGCCCAGATCGTGGCCGAACTGCAGAAGGGCCCCGCCTGTGCCGCCACGCTCGCGGCCGCGATCTATACCGACATCCCCTCTCGAATGCTGCCCGCCGCCACCCGCAACGTCCTGGCGCATCTGATTGATCTGACGCAGAAAAACCGTGTCGAGCCGATCGGCGAACTGTCCCAGTCCGCCCGCTTCCGCCTGATCTGAACGGCGCGGGGGGCGGGACAAAAAAATTGTCACAATCCCACTGGACGCCGCCGAGGCGTGTTGCTATATCGCTGCCCGTGTTCCGGCGTAGCTCAGCGGTAGAGCAGTTGACTGTTAATCAATTGGTCGTAGGTTCGATCCCTACCGCCGGAGCCAAATTTACCAAGTAGATCGGAGATTTACGAGACACTTCAGCGAGGTGGCTCCGGGCGTGGTTGGCGTTAACAAAAAATAGGCATCTGGCCTTCTTGGGCAGTTCTATCCGCTTTGCCTGCATGTGACGCCTTGACAATTTTCTTGGCTCCAACTTGGCCACGACTATCCTCGCGCATATCCCATTCCCAAAATCCAATGCCACCTGCCTGTACCAGCTTGAACTCGTCGGCATGGGAGCGCCCCGCCTCAAGGCGCTCGCAAAGACGGGCTTTCTCGATCAAGTACACTGACGTGGCAAAGGTCTGGCCGAGGTCATCGGCGCGGGGTGTTTTCCGACCATCCTTGGGTCCAGAAGGGAGGTCGCGGCCCTCGTTCCCTAGGCGAAAGTTTTCCCGGTCCGGTGCCTTTCACTCGGTGGCCCATCCGGGTATCATCGCTGGAAAAGTCGCTTTCCCCTTCAACCCGGAGCGATGCGAGCGGAGGCCCGATATCGAGACCATGGCAGCGTTTGACGCCCCCAAGCACGACTTTTGACGGGTCACACCACGACCCGGGATTTACCTTGCGGGAGCCACAATGAGTTTTCGATTCATCCATACCTCCGATCTGCATGTTGGCCGGAAATTCGCCAATATCCCCGAACCGGCCGACGGCAATATTCGCGGCCGCCTGATGGAGGCGCGGCACGCGGCGATCGGACGTCTGGCCACGGCCGCCCGCGACCGTGGGGCGGCGCATGTGCTGCTGGCGGGCGATACGTTCGATACCGCAACGCCCTCACCCTCCGTGATCCGGCAGGCGCTCACGGCGATGGGCGAGGCGGCGGATGTCACCTGGTGGCTGCTGCCCGGCAATCATGACAACCTGCGCGATGCCGAACCGCTATGGGAGGCCATCGCCCGGGACGCGCCGGCCAATGTCGTCGCCCTGACCGATGCCGAACCGCTGGACATGTGCGAGGCCGCCACCCTGCTGCCCTGCCCCGTCGCCTTTCGCTCAAGCGCAAGCGATCCGTCGGAAGTGCTGACCACCATGGCAAGTACCGAAGGCAGGCTGCGTATCGGGCTGGCCCATGGCGGCGTGACCGACTTCACCGACTCCGGCGCCTCGATCGCGCCGGATCGTGACCGTTCCGCGCGGCTCGAATATCTTGCGCTCGGCGACTGGCACGGCCGGATGGCCGTATCGGAGCGCGTGCAGTATTCCGGCACCCCCGAGCAGGACCGGTTCAAGCATGGCCGTCGCGGCCTCTGCCTCTGCGTCTCCATCGACGGGCCGGGGGCCCTGCCGCAGATCGAAGAGGTCGAGACCGGCAGCT
>JAUIBJ010000156.1 GCA_030428025.1 Alphaproteobacteria bacterium | reverse complement strand
CTCGCCCGTGTCGATGCCGATGCGTTTGGCGTCGTCCTGGGTCAGCACGATCTGGCTGGCGCCGGTGTCGACCACGAAGCGCACTGGGGTGCCGTTCACATCCGCCAGGATGTAGTAGTGCCCGTCCGGCGCCCGGGGCAGTTCTATCCGCCCATCCTCGGCGATCACCGCCTGACCGGGCCGCACCGTCTGGCGGATGTCGCCCCAGAGCCCCACGGCGGCGATCACGCCAACGAAGATCAGCCCCCAGACCATCGCCTGCTGGGTGATCCGCCCCAGCGACTGCCGGTTCTGCGCGAAGAACCACAAAAGGATCGCGCTGCCCAGCAGCACGAGATAGAAGAGGCGGGCATAATCGAATTCGCTCATGAAGGGGATATAGGCCGGCTTGGCTGGCTTTGGAAGGTCACGCCGCCAGCCCGAAGCCGCGCAGCCCGTCAAGCACGAACTGAACCGCCAGCGCCGCCAGCAGCATGCCGAGAAGCCGGGTGATGATATTGATCCCCGTCCGACCCAACGCGCGTTCCATCAGCCCGGCGGTGAGGAACAGCAGGAAGACCAGCACAAGCACCGACAGCATCACCCCGATCACCCAGGCCAGCCCTTCCAGCCCGGGCCGCTGCCCGGCCAGAAGGATCACCGAGGCGATGGCTCCCGGCCCGGCGATGAGGGGGATGGCCAGCGGAAAGATCGAGGGGTCGTCGCTGTCGTCCTCCTCGTCGGCGGTGTCGGCCTGCGACTTGCGCCGCTTGCCTCGCCGTTCGAACAGCATGTCGAGCGCGGTCAGGAACAGCAGGATTCCACCGGCGATGCGGAAGGCGGGCATGGAGATGCCGACAAAGCCGAGCACCGCCTCGCCGAAGGCGCCGAACACCACCAGAATCACCGCCGCGGTGATGCAGGCCCGCAGCGCGATCGCCCGGCGGCGGGAAGCGTCCATGCCCTGGGTCAGAGCCACGAAAAGCGGGGTCATGCCGATCGGGTCGATGACCACGACGAGCGTGACGAAGGCGGTGATCAGGAAGGCGGTGTCCATGACGTCAGCTTGTCAGGCCGGGCGGGCGGGGGAAAGGGGCGATCATCCCTCCGCCGCCTCCAGCCGTTCCAGCGCAGACATCCAGAGCGTTTCCGCCCGGTCGAGCCCATCCATGACCTCGGCATATTTCTTCTGCCAGGCTGCCATGTCATCCGCGCGGGCATCGTCATAGAGCGCCGGATCTGCCAGTTTGGCCGAAATACGGTCGCGCATTTCGTGAAGTTTTTCAACGCGCTCCTCGCATTTCCTCACCTCCTGCCGGAGGGCGAGGATGGCGTCGCGCGAGGGACGTTTGTGATTCTCCGGTTTGGGCTTGGGCGCAGGTTTCTCGGCCCCGTTCCCGCCCAGAAGCATCTGCCGGTAGCTTTCCAGATCGCCGTCATAGGGCCTCACCAGCCCGTCCTTCACCAGCCACAGCCTGTCGGCCACGAGGCTGAGCAGATGCATGTCGTGGCTGACCAGGATCACCGCGCCCGTATAGGCCGTCAGTGCTTCCACCAGCGCCTCGCGGCTTTCGATGTCGAGATGGTTGGTGGGTTCGTCGAGGATCAGCATATGCGGCGCGTCGATCGTGGCCAGCAAGAGCGACAGGCGCGCCTTCTGCCCGCCCGAGAGCCGCCCGGCCACGGTGTCGGCCTGCTCGGCGCCGATGCCGAAGCCCCCCAGCCGTGCCCGCAGCTTAGCCGGTGTCTCGCCGGGGCGCAGTCGGCGGATGTGGTCGAGCGGGGTGTCCTCGGGGCGCAGTTCCTCCAGCTGGTGCTGGGCGAAATAGCCCACCCGCAGCTTGGAGGAGGCATGCACCTGTCCGTCCATCGGTTGAAGCTTGCCTGCCAAGAGCTTGGAAAGGGTGGATTTCCCCTCGCCGTTCCGGCCCAGAAGGGCGATGCGGTCGTCCTGATCGATGCGCAGGTCGAGCCTCTTCAGAACCGCGCGCCCGTCATAGCCCACCTCGGCTCCTTCCAGACGCAGGATGGGCGGCGACAGCGCCTCGGGTTCGGGAAAGCTGAACGCGCGGAGCGCCGCCTCCTGCGGCCGTGTGATCGGCTGCATCTTCGCCAGCGCCTTCAGCCGCGCTTGCGCCTGCTTGGCCTTGTCGGCCTTGTAGCGGAAGCGGTCGACATAGGATTGCAGATGCGCCCGCCGCGCCTCCTGTTTTTTCGCCTCCGACTCGGCGGCGGCAAGTCGTGCGGCGCGGGTCTCGGCAAAGCGGTCATAGCCGCCCTGATAGAGCGTCAGCTTGCGATCCTCCAGATGCAGGATCGCCGCTACCGCCCGGTTCAGAAGGCCCCGGTCGTGGCTGATCACAAGCACGGTATGGGGGTATCGCGCCAGATAGCTTTCCAGCCACAGCGCGCCTTCGAGATCGAGATAGTTGGTGGGCTCGTCCAGCAACAGCAGGTCGGGGGCGGCAAAGAGCACGGCCGCCAGCGCCACCCGCATCCGCCAGCCACCCGAGAAGGCCGAGCAGGGCATCGCCTGTTCGGCATCGGTAAAGCCCAGCCCCTTGAGGATCGACGACGCCCGCGCCTCGGCCGACCAGGCGTCGATATCGGCGAGCCGCGTCTGGATCTCGGCGATCCGTGTGGCCTCGCTGGCGGTCTCGGATTCGGCCATCAATTCCGCGCGTTCCGTGTCGGCCGCGAGCACGGTGTCGAGGAGAGACACCTCGTTGCCCGGCACCTCCTGATCGACCCCGCCGATGCGGGCACGTTTCGGCAGGGCGATCTCGCCGCCCTCCAGCGCCAGCTCGCCCCGGATCAGCCGGAAGAGCGTGGTCTTGCCGGTGCCGTTGCGGCCCACGATGCCCACCTTGTGGCCCTCGGGGATCACCGCGCTGGCATGCTCCAGCAGGGGGCGGCCCGCCACCGAATATGATATGTCGTCGATCCGCAACATGGGCGAGCCATGCCCGATCCCGTCAGGCGGGTCAATCGCGGCTTTTCAATCCCCATCCCCCATGCTATCGGGGCCGCGATCTTTGGCCCGGGCCATTTCGCCCGGCGCATTCACCCCGAGGAAAAGAGGCTGACCATGGCAACCGAACGTACGCTGAGCATCATCAAGCCCGATGCCACCAACCGCAATCTGACCGGCAAGATCAACGCCAAGTTCGAGGAGGCGGGCCTGCGCATCGTTGCGCAGAAGCGGATCAAGCTGACCAAGGAGCAGGCCGGCGTGTTCTATGCCGTCCACAAGGAGCGGCCCTTCTATGACGAGCTGTGCGAGTTCATGGCCAGCGCGCCGGTGGTGGTGCAGGTGCTGGAAGGCGAGGGCGCCATCGCCAAGAACCGCGACGTGATGGGTGCCACCAACCCCGCCGATGCGGCGCCGGGCACGATCCGGGCGGAATTCGCGGAGTCCGTTGGCGAGAACTCGGTTCACGGGTCTGACGCGCCGGAAACGGCGGCGGTCGAGATCGCCTATTTCTTCTCGGGCCTCGAACTGGTCGGCTGAACCGGCCGCTCACCCGAGGCTGCACGCATGTCAGGGGCCGTTCCCGTCAGGGGGCGGCCCTTTGTCGTGGCCGCTCAGATCGCGGCGAAGTCCGTAAAGACGCGGGCCGATATGACGCGCGGCGAGTTGGGGGTGGATTTCGTGGGGCTTTCGGGCTTGGGCTTGCCCTGCTCCGGTGTGGGCTTTGATGTCTTGGCCATAGTCGGCTCCTACTCTTACCAGAGCGCCGACCGGCTCGCGCCGGTGAGGCGCTCGTTTACAAAATATTCATAAAATGCCGCGCGATTCCAGGCATTTTCCGGGCGAAAATGCGGCAAGGCCATGTCATTGTTGCTGAAATATCAACAATCTAGCCGGTCGATCACCGTTACCCCGTGTCCCTGGAAACGATCCATGGCCCGCAAGGCCGCTTCGGCGCCGGACAACGGGATGGTATTCGTGACCAGCCGCGCGGGGTCGATCCGGCCGGCGGCGACCATCGCGAAGAGCGCGGGAAAGCGGTTGGCGCCCAGCCCGCGCGTGCCGTGCAGGGTCAGTTGGCGCGCATAGACAAGGTCAAGAAGCGGCAGGGTCGGCGTGGCGTGCGCCCCCACCGGCATGCCGATCTGCACATGCCGGCCCATCTTGCGCAGGCAGCGCAGGGAGTTTTCGAAGGTTGCCGTGACCCCAAGCGCGTCGAGCGACACATGCGCGCCCCCGCCGGTGATGTCGCGCACGGCCTCGCCCACCTCGCCTGCGCTGGCGTCGAGGATGGCGGTGGCGCCGAACTCCCGGGCCATGTCAAGCGCTTCGGCGTTGATGTCGATGGCAAGAACCTGCGCACCCAGGGCCGCGCCGATCATCACCGCCGAGAGCCCGACACCACCGCAACCGTGCACCGCTAGCCACTCGCCCGGCTGCAGGCGCCCACGGTCGACCACGGCGCGAAAGGCGGTGGTCACCCGGCAGCCCATGCCGGCGGCGGCGGTGAAGCCCACCGTATCGGGCAGGCGCACGAGGTTGAAATCGGCGCGCGGGATCGCCACGCGTTCGGCGAAGGCGCCCCAGAAGGTAAAGCCGATCACGTGCTGGCGGTTGCAGATCGTGTGCTCTCCGGCGCGGCAATCGGCGCAGGCGCCGCAGCCGAGAACGAAAGGCGCCGTCACCCGCTCGCCCACCCGGAAAGCGCGGCATTCGGGCCCGGTCTCGATCACCTCGCCTGCGAATTCATGGCCCATCACATGCGGCAGGACCACATCCGGATCGACGCCTTTCCAGGCGTGATGGTCCGATCGGCAGACACCGCAGGCGCGTACGGCGACGATCGCGCCATCGCGCGGGCAGGCCGGGTCGGGCACCTGTTCCAGCGGCAGGGCGCCGTCGAATTCCATCATCACCGCAGCTTTCATGTCGAATCCCAGCCTTATGATTTCATGATGTTTTCAGTGATAATCGAGATCATCTCGAACATAACGGCCGCCGCCGTCAGCGCGGTGATGTTGTTGGGCGAATCCTTGGTGGGCATCATGCAGACCACGTCGCCGCCGATGACGTTCAGCCCCCGGGCGGCGCGTATGAGCCCCACCGCTTCGTCGATGTCAAAGCCCTTCTCGCCCGGTTCCAGGTTCGACACGGCGGGCGCGACGGTGGGGTCGAGGCAATCCAGATCGAAGGTGATGTAGACCGGCCGGTCGCCCAGCACCTCGCGGCTTTGGGCCACCACATCCTCCAGTCCGCGCTGGCGAAACTCGCGCATGGTGACGATATTGTAGCCGTAATCATAGGAGGGCTGCAGCCAGTCGAGGCTGCGGGGATGGCCGCGCAGGCCGATCTGCATCGAGCGCGTCGGGTCCACATCGCCCTGATCGGCCAGATAGGCGCCCCAATGGGCGGCAGATTTCTCGGCGCCGAGGAAATGATCGACCTTGGTGAAGACATCCGTGTGCGCGTCGAGATGCAGGAAGGAGACGGGGCCGCCACCGGCCAGCTTGCCACGCCCGAGCGCCTGCACGATGCCGCCGGTGATCGAATGGTCGCCGCCCACCGAGACGGGCCTTGCGCCGGCGGCATCAATGCCCTTGTAGAACTCGGTGATCCGCGCAATGCAATCCTCATTATCGTTGGCTCGCGGGAAGGGTACGTCGCCTACATCGGCGATCTTGACGTCATTCCAAGGGTCTACGCCGAAGAGCGAATGTACCCGCCGCTGTACCGCCGAGACATGGCGCAAGGCGCGCGGGCCAAGATGCTGATCGCGCTCGGTGGTGCCGTTGCCGGTGGAATGGGGCACGCCGACAAGGGCGATATCCTGCCCCTCCGGCCCCTCGTTCGGGCAGCGAAAGAGCGTCGGGATGCCCCACCAGTAGAGGTTTTCCATCATGGATTTCTGATAGCGGTCGGTCATCGCCTGGCCCCTTTGCGCTTCCGGCATGCCGAAGGATATGAGTATTTTTGGCAAGATGAAGCAAGGCCCGGCGTGCAGCATGGCCGGGCCTTGCGCGGGGTCAGTGCTTCTGGTCCTCGCGGCGGAAGGCCCCTTGCACGATCCGGTCCATCACCATGGCCAGGAACAGGATGGCGAAGCCGCCCAGAAGGCCCGGGCCCTTGGCGGCGTATTGCAGCGCCTCGAGGATCTCCTTGCCGAGGCCTCCGCCGCCGATGAGCGAGATGATCACCACCATCGACAGGCACATCAGGATGGTCTGGTTGACGCCGGTCATGATCGAGGGCAGGGCGAGCGGGATTTCCACATCCTTCAGAAGCTGCCCCTTGGAGGCGCCGAAGGCGATGGCCGCTTCCTTGATGCTTTCAGGCACGCCGCGCATCCCCAACGCCGTCAGCCGGATCACTGGCGGCATGCCGAAGATGATCGTGGCCAGAATGCCCGGCGGGTTGCCGGTGCCGAAAAAGGCGATGATCGGGATCAGATAGACGAAGGCGGGCAGGGTCTGCATCAGATCGAGCACCGGCTCGGCGAAGTTGTAGGCCCGACGCGACTTGCCGAACCAGATGCCCAGCGGGATGCCGATCACCACGCAGAGGATCACCGCCGCGCCCACCAGCGCCACCGTCTCCATGGCCACGGCCCAGTAGCCGAGAAAGGCGATATAGGCCATGGACGCGATGGTGAAGATTGCCACGCGCGGGCCGGCCGCGCGCCAGGCCGTGACCGCGATGACCAGCATCACCACCGGCCAGGGCGAGCCGTTGAGTGCCAGCGTGAGCCCGTCGAGCACACCGCGCACGCCAGTGACGATGCCGTCGAAGACATCGCCCCCGGCCGCGGCTGCCCCATCAATCCGGGCCTCCATCCATCCGGCAAGATTAGAAAAAATCGTGCCGTTGCCTTCGCCGAGAAGGGCCTCCGATACCGCCTTCTCCGGGAAGGAATCGAGCAGGGTGAGCGAGGCATTGACGGTGAACTTGTAGACGATGAGCGGCCCGATCAGCGCGGTCAGCACCAGCCCCATCACCGTGTTGCGAGTCGACCGGCCGCTTTCGGTCTTGTCCGGATCGATACGCCAGCGCGAATACTGTTTCTCGTAGACCTGATCGGCATAGACGCCCTGAACGAGTTTGATCGCCAGCAGAAGGACAAGGCCGGTCACCATGATCCCGAAGGCTTCGGACTGCGCATCCTGCGCCTGTGCGAGGCTGGAATCCGCGGCCTTCTGGATGTTCTCGGCCAGCTTGGTGAAGCGGTCGATATCGGCCTGTTCGGTGGCCTCCTGCGCACGCTGCATCAACTCGCTCGCGCGTTCCTGCTGACGCGCTGCGCGCTCGGCCATGTCGGCGCCGGGATTGCCCCAGGCGCCGCGCCCGATCTGGACCCAGGCGATGATCTCGAGGATCAAAAAGCCCCAGAACATGCCCCAGATGGCGCGGCTCGCGGCCCAGAGGGGCCCCAGAACCGCGGCCCAGAGGTTGAACGTCTTCGGCACGAAGCCCGTGGCGTCGTGGATCTTGTGGAAGGCGTTGACGT
>JAUIBJ010000155.1 GCA_030428025.1 Alphaproteobacteria bacterium | reverse complement strand
CGGCACGCAGGACAACGGCACCATCGTCTTTACCGGCAGCCCCGACTGGAACCAGATCCCCGATCCGCGCGGCGGCGACGGGGCCTATTCGCCGATCAGCCCGGCCGACCCGGACGTGATGATCTCGCAGCATCAGCACATGCATTCCGACAAGCTCGGCCGGTCCACATGGATCTCCGCCTCCGGCCCGAACGGGCCCTGGATCATGGGGCTGGCGGGCGATGCCGGCCTGCCGCAGCAGGTGAAGGACCTTTATGTGCGCGAGGCCTATCTGACCTTCCACCCGACAAATCCGGACGTGGTCGCCACCATCGGCGATCAGGTCTACGCCACCGATAACGCCCGCGCCCATACGACGGATGCCAAGGGCAGGCTGATCAGTTCTGCGGTCTGGACGGGGCGCGGCCCGGCGGGCGCCACGGTGGAGGGCGATGTCAGCCGCGTGTTGTTCCAGCCCGGCACGGGAGACTGGTACGCGGGCACGACCAAGGGCCAGATCTGGCGCAGCCCGCACGGGATAAAGGGCACATGGAAGCTGATCTGGACCAATCCGGGCAAGGCGCGCGTCCGCGACATGGCCTTCGCGCCCACCGACAATGGCGTGCTTTACGTGCTCTTCGGCGGCGGCGACATCTATGACCGCATCCTGCGCCTTCAGGGCCTGAATGGCGCGGTCACCGGCACACCCATCGGCACGAATTTCCCCGCCAACCGCGACGGGCGGGCGATATCGGGGGACGGTTACGATGCCGGCAAGGTCTATGTCGGCACCGACAAGGGCGTGTTTCAGGCGGACATGAGCCGCCCGACCTATGACCGCTGGCAGCCGTTCAACGATGGCCTGCCGCTGGTGCGGATCAACGACCTTGTGGTGCCTACGGGCCGCGCCGCGCCGGCGGCGGCGAGCACGGTCAGGTCGCCGGAGCGGGTTCTGATCGCCGCCACGCGCGGCCGAGGGGTTTGGATCGGGGAGACGGGGCCATGAGACATCCATCCCTTTCGGGCCGGCGCCGCCGGTTTGCAGCGGCGCTGCTGTCGCTTCTGCTGCCCCTCGGGGCCGCGGCGCAGGAGGCGACCGAGCCGGAAATCCATGGCCTGATTGGCGTGCCTGTCCAGGAGCGCGCCGGGGAAGGCGCCGATCCGAAGGGATTCATCGTCCTCGACATAGACGAGAACGTCGCCGGGGACGGCACCGTGGACGAGGCGGAACTGATGCGCCGAAACCCCGGGCAGGCGGGCGATGTGGAGATCCTCGTGCCTTATCCGGCGGTGCCGGAGCCTGGCGTGGTGGCGGGCGACCTTGGCTGGCCAAAAGGCGCGCAAGAGTCGCCCTGGTGGCCGGAAACGCCCGAAAGCGGCGCCGAGGGGCCCGACCTCGCGGTGCAGAAAACCGCGCCCTGGCCCTGCACTCAAGGCCAGCCCTGCCGCAATGTGGTGGTGCTGACCAACGCCGGCAGCGCGCCCTATTCCGGGCCGGTGCGGGTGGTGGATGTGCCGCCGGCCGGCTGGGCCCTTTCCGGCGCCGGGCCCGCAGGTAGCGGGTGGAACTGCGTGGCCTTCGGCGGGCAGGTGATCTGCGACCGCGCGCAAATCGAACTTGCGCCGGGCGCTCAGGATGTCCTCGTGCTCGACCTTGCTGTGCCGGGTAGCACCGGACCGGGGCAGGTGGAGAACTGCGCCACCGTCGAGCATGACGCCAGCGACGCCAATGCCGCCAACGACCGCGCCTGCACCGCAATCCTCCTGGGCGATCCGGACTCGCCCTTCGACCCGAAATCCGATCCGGCGGCCACGCGCGACCTGGTCCTGACCAAGACCGCCGGCGCGCAGATCTGCCAGGCCGGGGTTTCCTGCCCCTTCACCCTAACCATCGCCAACGAGGGAGACGAGGCCTTCGACGGCACGCTATCCTTTGTCGACATCATGCCTGATGGATGGAGCCATGCCTCGGGACCCGCGGGCTGGTGGTGCCTCTTGACGGCAGGCGGCGGTTCTCGCGTCGGCTGCTGGCAGGATCTGCGGCTGGAGCCCGGACAGTCGGTCACGGCCGCGCTTGCGCTGCGCCCGCCTCTCGCCGCGACGGGGGCGGCGCAGAACTGTGCCGAGATCGACTGGCGCGGCACCGGCGGGGACAACATCCCCGGCAATGACGGCGACTGCGCGAGCGTCGAGGTGACCGCGCCGCAGGTGGCGGGCAATCTCGACGGGGTCGATCTGGCCATCTCGAAACGTTTCGACGTGCCCGCCCCGACCGGCCCCACGGCCAGCGCCGCCGCACCCTGCGTGGTGGGCGACCCCTGTCAGGTGCGCTTTGCCGTGCAGATCACCAACGAGGGCACGAAGGATTACTTCGGCTCGCTCATCTTCGACGATCTGCTGCCGCTGGGCTGGACCTATGCCGGGATGACCGGCGCCGCCATCTGCGAAACCCTGAACGACGCGCTGCTCTCCTGTGGCTTCGGCGCGCCGCGCAACCTCGCACCGGGGGAGAGCGTGCAGGCCACGGTCACTCTGCGCACCGGGGCCTTTGACAAGGCTGCCGAGTTCGTGCTGCGCAACTGCGCGGGCCTCTCCTGGCCCGGCGCGACAGACGCCAACCCCGCGAACGATACCGCCTGCGACGAGATGACCTTTCAGGTACTGGACGAGGCCACAGGTGACGGACAGGGTTTCGTCATACTCAAGGAGGCAGACGAGACGTGCCTCTACAATCTGGGGCCCTGCGAATTCCGCGTGGGCATTCGGAACGTGAGCGGGAGCGATTTCGACGGCGGAATCTTCCTCTCCGACCGCTGGCTGGCGGACTGGAGCGCGACCATGCCCACGGGCTGGAATTGCTCGCATCCCGAGCCCGACCTTTGGCGCTGCGGCGCGTTCGAGCTCATCCCGGCGGGTGAAACTCTCTGGACGACATGGGCCTTTTACGCCCCGCCCGATTTCAATCCCGGCGGAGAGCCGCTGGAGCGCGAAAACTGCGCCTGGGCACTGGGGGGCAAGGCCTGCGTGACGGTTTCGCTGCAGACGGGCCGTAAGACCGACCCGACCACCGGGCAGGGCCAGACCGTGGGCAGCGGCGAGAGCGAGGAACCGCCCGAGCCCACCGGGATCGGCGTGGTATCCGGCCCCGAGGGCGGCGCCTGGGATCTCGGCATCGAGAAATCCGCGCCCCATGCGGACATGGCCGGGGCCGAAGGCACCGCCGCCATCCATGTCTGCGGCGTGGGTCAGGACTGCCATTTCACTGTGAAGATCCGCAACCAGGGGGTCGACCCGTTCAAGGGCCTGTTCCAGTTCCGAGACACCGCCCCGCCGGGTTGGCGCTTTGCCGGGATCGACAAGGGCTGGAGCTGCACGCCCGAAGACGCCCGTGCCTTCACCTGCGCCGGTCATGTCGAGCTTGCCGCCGGAGCCGAGACGGTGCTCGATCTCGCGCTTGAGAACACCGACGGCATTCTCGCGCAGCCGGTGCAGCAGGAGAACTGCGTCCGCATCGCCTGGGGCGATCTGGAGCCCGACTTCAACGACGCCAATACCGAAAGCTGCCTGCCCTTCATTCTGGCCAACATGGCGCCCGTGGGTCCGGGCGAGGTGGCGCCGCCCCCGCCAGAGCCGGGGATCACCATGCGGAAGAGCGGTCTGGAGTCGTGCGAGCCGGGCAAGCGGTGCGATTTCGTGATCGTGGTTGAAGGCACCGGCGAGGTGCCCTTCACCAAGCAGATCAGCGTTAACGACATCCCTCCCAAGGGCTGGACGCTGGCGGGTGCAAAGCCGATTTCCGGCTCGCAGGGTCTGGTGGAAAAAGGGCGCTGGGTTTGCAACCAGTCCGACAAGGAAAGTGTCTTTTGCCAATACGATATCGTCGATAATCCCCAGTACCCGGCGGAAGGCTTCACCAAATCCGACCGGGTGGGTTTCGGCGTGGAATTCGACGTGCCCGCCGACGCGCTGGAAGGCGAGGTCAAGAACTGCGCCATTCTCGATATCGTCGCGAACGAGGAAGGCGTCATTAACGAAAGCGTCTTTGCCTGTGCTGATGTCTATGTCGCCCACAAGCCCCGGCTGACGATCAACAAGATCGCCGAAAGCCGCGATTGCGTGCCCGATCAGCCCTGCGATTTCACCGTCGTGGTCAAGAACGAGGGCAAGGGCCGGTTCGAGGGGATGCTGGCTTTCGAGGACAACCTCGAAACCGAGGGCGACCTGATCCATGGCGACGTCACGCTCGACATTCTCCAGAACGGCGTTTGCGACGATCTGCGCCCGGATGTGGAGAATTTCGTGCAATGCGCCACGCGCATGACGCTTCTTCCGGGCGAAAGCATCGCCATCCCGTTGCGCGGACAGGTGAGCAAGGCGCAGGCGGCACTCAGCGGAACGCTCGAGAACTGCGCCAGCCTGCGCCTGCTCGATTCCGATCCCGATGCGCTCAACTTCGCCAGCCGCAACGATCTGGTGCGCGATCTGCTCCTTCTCGAAGACCATCTCGACCCGGATGTGGCCGGCCTGCCGGGCGAGCCTCTCAACGTCTACGAAAAGCTGGCGCTCGTGGTCTACAAGAAGAAGAACAAGGTTCTCGGCAAGGATGGCAAGCCTGACGTGTCGGAGGAGATCACCGACGCCGTATTGGGGGCCATCCTGCCCAAGGTGCGCGACCGGGCCTTCGACGGGCCGATCTCGGAGCGCAATGCCGACGGGTCGATCACACTCGAAGCCTGCGCCAAGGTCGATCTGCACCCGGGGCTGACCATCGCCAAGAACGGCCCCTTCCTGCACGAAAAGATCACGCCCGAGGTGGTGACGCCCGAGATGATCGGCGGCGGCCCGCCCAAAATCGGCGAGGAGGATCATTGCGGCTTCGGCGATGACTGCACCTTCCTGATCCAGATCTCGAGCGAGACAGGCAGTTCCTATGCCAATCCGCTCATGGTCGAGGACCGTCTTCCGGAAGGCTGGCGCGTCAGCGGGTTCGATTTCACGCAGGACTGGTTCTGCCAGGGGGTGGGCACCAATGTCTTCCGCTGCGTCTACAAGCAGGGCCAAACGCCGGTGGACCTGTCCCAGCCGATCCCGCTGCTGATCCATGCCTTCGCGCCGGTCTACAATGCCCGAGAGGTGCCGCTCACGAACTGCGCTTATCTGATGATGAAACGCGGCGGCGGGTTCGCCAAGAGCGGGGTTCCGGACCACGAAGCTTGTGTCGATTTCATCTTCCGGCACCGCGACTACAACTATGGCGCCAAGAGTTTCGCCATGTCGGCCACCGGCACCGAGAGCTGCACGCCGCCGGACGAATGTTCGTTCTACGAATTCACCGCCCGTCGCGGCGACGAGCCCGACGCCCCCTATGCCGGGCCACTGACCTTCACCGTGACACCGCCGCCCGAGACCGATTTCGATGACCTTCGCGTCACCAGATCACCGCCGGCCTGCCCGGCCTCCGCCTGGTCCTGCGATCAGGCGGGGCCGGAGTTCCGTGGCATGTTTACCTGCAAGGCGACGGACTGTGCGATGGCGCCGGGCGACGAGGTGGCGATCCGGATCGATGGCAAGGTCGCGCCCTTCATGTCTCGCCCGCCCGAGCGCCCGATCGAGAAGACCGCCTGCGGCGCACTGGAATGGGAGGCGCGGCCGGGCGCGGTCGAGATCGAGCAGCAGCTTTCCAATCCGGTCGCGCGGGCCTGTTTCACCACCACGATCAAGGCCCGGTCCAAATGCGAGACCGGATTCGAGCGCAACGCGGCCGGGCAATGCGTGCGCATTCCCCGCGCGCTCGACCTGGCGGTCAGCAAGCGAACGGCAGGGAATTGTGAGGGGCAGGCGACCTGCCGCTTCGCGATCACTGTCGAGAACGCCACCGGAGCCGCCCATGATGGCCGGATCGTCCTGCGAGACCGCTTCGATACTCCCGGGGCGCGGCTGCGCGGCAGTTCCGGGCCGGTGAACTGCGGTCAGGTGGGCGAGGCGGTGGAATGCGTCTCTCGCGTCGGTCTGGCCGCGGGCGCGCGGCTGCGCTTCGAGCTTGACCTTGCCCTGCCGCGACGCGGCGGCAGCCGGAGCGGGCAGAACTGCGCCAGCCTCGTTCCACCGCCCGAACCGGGCGCGGCGCCGCTCACGCGCAACGATATCCGGCTGCTCCAGCTTGTTCTGAAGGCGCGCGGCTTCGATCCGGGCCCGGCCGATGGGCTGATCGGCCCCCGCACACGGTCCGCGGCCGAAGCGGCGCTCAAGGCAATGGGCCGCGAGCCGGGGGCGGAGATCGACCGCGACATGCTGGCCCTGATGATGGGTGGCACCGCACCCGCGCGCGACACCAACCCCGCCAATGACCGCGCCTGTGTGTCTGTCACGCTGCCCGGCTGCGGGCCGGGCTACAGCGCCGCATCGGGAACGGGCGCGTGCTATTGTCCGGCCCCTCGGGTGGAGCGCGACGGCGCCTGTATCCTGCCGGCCAAGCCCACGCCCGAGCCGACCCCGCCCTTGCGCTGCGACGGTGGCAATCTGGTGGGTGGGTCCTGCATCTGTCCGCCGGGTTATTCGCTGGAGCGCCTGCGCAACAATGCCGGCTTCCGCTGCACACGCCCGCAGACAGAGACACTCCCGCCAATGCGCTGCGATGGCGGCAACCTGATCGGTGGCTCCTGCGTCTGTCCGCAGGGATACGCGCCCGAGCGGCTGAGCAACAATGCCGGCTTCCGCTGTACGCGCGTGACGCCCGAGCCGGAGCCCGTGCCCATGCGATGCGACGGCGGCGCGCTGATCCGCGGCATCTGTATCTGCCCGCCCGCCCATACGCTGGAGGCGCTGCCGAACAATGCGGGCTTCCGCTGCAAACCGCCGCAGGTGATACCCGCCGAGCCGGTGCCGACCCCGCCCACCTGTCCGCAAGGTCAGGTCTACAGCCACCAGGCCGGGCGCTGCATTCCGAAACCGGGCCAGCAGAACCAGATCCCGCTTCAGGTGATCCCCAACCTGATCCCGAATCTGGAAATGATCCCGCTGCCCTGCCCGCCCGGTCAGGTTCTCAACCCGAGAACCGGCACCTGCGTTCTGTCCGGGGTGAAGATCGACTAGGAAAGGGTCATAGCCATGCGAATCCGGAGTTCTGCTTTAGTGGTGTCCTTTGCGGCGCTCTCCCTTGCGGCTCCGGCCCTGGCCGAGGTTCCCCCGGCGTTGCAGGAAGAGATCAAAAAAGTCTGCGACGAGGCGGGCGCGGCCGAAACGGTGGCGGCGGTCGAGGCGATCAAGGCGGAGGTTTATGACCGCGTACGGCAGTTGCAGGACGAGGACGCGCTTGAGGAGATCAAGGCGCAGGAGGCGAGGATCGAAACCGCCGAAGGCGCGTTCAAAAAGCTCGAAACGGAGTTGAAAAAGACCATCGTCGGCGAAAGGGAGGCGGCGAAGACGGCCAGGGCGAGCGCCGACGAAAAACAGGGCGAGGCCTTCGCCGCGCGGTCAAAGATCAAGGACCAG
>JAUIBJ010000154.1 GCA_030428025.1 Alphaproteobacteria bacterium | reverse complement strand
GTCCGCGTCCTCGCTCAGTTCGAGAAGGGCGATGTCGGTGGCCGGGTCCGTGCCCACCAGTTCCGCCGGGATGGTGCGGTCCTCGCCCACCATCACCTCGATTTCCGTGGCGCCGTCGATGACGTGGTTGTTGGTCACCACGTAGCCGTCCTCGGAGATGACGAAGCCGGAGCCCAGCGCCTGGCGCGGCCGCGAGGATTGGGGCCCCGGGCGGCCGAAGAAATCCCCGAACCCCGGCGGCAGGGACGGGCCGGCCCCGGGCGCAGGGGTGGCCGCCGGGCCGGTGGCGATGATGCCCACCACTGCGGGCAGGCGCGCTTCCACCATTTCCGAGAAGTCCTCCGGCGCGGAGAAGGCGGCGTCCTGGGCCGCCGCCGGCCCGAGCGGCAGGCCGGTCAGAGCCAGCACGCAGAGAGTTCCGAGGAGGGGCGAGGCGGCTGTGCGTTGCATCGGTTTTCCTTTCCGTTCAGATCGGGACAGGCAGCCGCGGCTTGCCGACAGCAGCACGACCGCCTGTCGGGCAAACCGGGCCGGCAGGGAAATGTTCCCGCATGGCGCAGGATCCGCAGGGCCGGCCGGGGGGTGAAGCGGGCATCTCTCAGACCTTCAGCGATTCCGTCGAGGCGAAGAACATCGCCTGGCTGACCGCCGTGCGGACCTGCGCCTCGCTGTAGGGTTTGGTGATCAGGAAGGCAGGTTCCGGCCGCTCGCCCGTCAGTAGCTTCTCGGGAAAGGCGGTAATGAAGATGACCGGCATCTCGCCCAGATCGCGCAGCAGTTGCTGCACCGCGTCGATGCCCGAGGAATTGTCGGCCAGCTGGATGTCCGCGAGGATCAGGTCCGGCCGTTCGCTGCGGCCCAGATCGACTGCCGCGCGGCGGGTGCGTGCCACCCCGGTCACCTTGTGGCCGATCTCGGCCACAAGAGTTTCCAGATCCATGGCGATGATCGCCTCGTCCTCGATAATCATGACCCGGCCCGAGATCGCATCTTCCATCTCGGCGAAGGCGGTGGAAATGAGGAGCTCCGCCTCGTCCGTGTCGATCTCCAGGATCTTGGCGATCTGACTGGGGTCGAACTCTTCCAGAGTGGCCAGCAAAAGCGCCTCGCGGCTGTTGGGGGTGAGCCGTTCAAGATGTTTCTGTGCGGCCGCCTTCAGCCCGGATTCGACGCCGTCGCTCGGCGCCCCGCCCGAATGCCAGATCGCGTGGAAGAGGCGGAACAGCGCCACCTTCGGCGGCAGGTCGGAGGCGAGCGCCTCGCTGTCGGCCAAAACCGCCTCCAGAGTCACCACTACATAGGCATCGCCGCTTTGTTGGCTGCCGGTGAGGGCCCGGGCATAGCGGCGCAGGAACGGGATATGTGGGCTGATTGCGTCGGCGATATCGGTCCGAACAGCGTCAGTTGTCATGAAGTGCGATCCTTTTCGAATATGCAATTGGCGCAACGCGCAAGAGGCCCGTCCGGTTCCCATCCGTTTCGCCGTCGCGCAGGAACCGCCTGCGGCAATCGCCGGCGCGGCACTGGAACCGGCGCTTTCTCTTCGGCGTTGACGGGACAAAAGCAGACAGGAGAGCATCATGACCAAGAATCACGGCCCCGCAATCAAAGCGGACGACACCTACGAGTCGCTGCGCGACGAAGGCTATTCGAAATCCAAGGCCGCCTCGATCGCCAATGCCCAGGCCAACGACCGGATGAAGCCGTCGAAGAAGGGCGGCAAGCAGCCGCCCTACGAGGACTGGACCAAGGACGAGTTGCAGGATCGGGCCCGCGAACTGGACATCGAAGGCCGGTCCAAGATGGACAAGGACGAGTTGATCGACGCGTTGCGCCGATAGGCACCGCCCTGACGATTCGTAAGAAATGCGCCGGCGGGACGCCGGCGCATTTTTCATTTCGCTGGCAATCGCGTCAGGCCGCCAGACGATCGATCTCCGTCCGCGCCTCTTCCTTGCTCTTGCCGTATTTACGCTGGATCAGCCCTACAAGCTCGTCTTCGCTGCCCTTGGCCTGCTCGACCTCGTCATCGGTCAGGTCGCCATATTGCTGGCGCAGCTTGCCTTTGAATTCCAGCCAGTTGCCTTGAACCTGGTCCCAGTTCATCGAAGTTCTCCTTTGCTCTCAGTGAATGGTCCGCGCCCGGGCCTCGCCCGGGGCGCGGGTCGTCGTCGCTTTCGGCGACATCGGGGGCTGCGGCGCTCGGGGCCGCGCGTCCGTGTTCTGCGACAAGGCCGCCTTGTCCTCGCTCGCTTCGATCAGAGCCAGTTCCCGCTTGAGGATCGCGATGTTGCGCCGGTGGGACTTGAAGACCGCGTCGAAGGCGTCGCCGATCAGCGGGATGCTGCCCAGAAGCATGTCGATCCCGGTATTGATCCCGATGCCGGCCATCGCCCGCCTGCGGGCGCCCATCCGATGAGCCTCGTACAGCATCACTCCACCGGGCCCGGCGGTCACCAGATCGCCCACGCCGGGGATCAGGCCGAGGATCGAATCCCAGCCAACCCTAAGGCCCAGCCCCGGGATACGAAACCGGGTGTCGAGCGCGTCGGCCAGCCTGTCGAGCCGGGCGATCCGCGCCCTGCGCCCGGCAGCTTGTGTCGATGTGGTCGGCATGACGGCTCTCCTCGTCGCGGTACGGAAAGGCGGGCCGCCCGACAGCGATTTCCTTCATGTGCGGAACGCTCGTCCGGTGCGCTTCCCGATGCCTCTCGATCTTGGGGATTAACGCCAAAGAAGGGGCCACGGTTCCCTGCCATGGCGCCGCACCCGTTCGGAACCTTGCGGGCGCGGCGCGGTGGGTTGGCGGCAGTTTCGGGGGGCCGCGCTGCCCCAAGGGTCGATGGCCGGCAAGATTGGGGAAACACGGGCGAACGCGGGTCAGGCAGTCGACAGGATTGCGACGCTGTTGCAGGAGGGCAAAGACCGCGCAGGGGGTTATGCGCGCCCTTCCCTGATACTCGGGCCGAAACCTTGGCCAGGCTCGCCGGCCAGCCCGCGCGCAAGTGAGCCATTCTTGCTGCCGCCTTGTTCCGGCTCGGATAACCAAACGCGATGCGTTTAGCTGCTTATTGCTAGAACCATCGGGCGAACCTACACTGCCGGGAATATGACCGGATCTCGGATGCGACAGGACACGAGGGAACTAACCGACGAGGCATGGCGATCTGTTTTACAGACCGTGGACGAAACCTATCGTGAACTGGTTGCCTACCAGGAGCGCCTTGAACGTCAGAATCAGGAACTGACCGCGGCCAATCGGCTGATCGAGTCCGTTCTCGCGTCGGTTGGCGATATCATGATCATCGTGGGAAGAGATAACGTGGTTCAGGAAGTTAGCCGCTCGCTGCTCGCCCTGAAGAATTGTGAAAAGTCAGAGATCGTAGGGCGCGGCCTTTCCGAGATCTTCGAAGCCTCTGATCGGCCTCCTCTGGCCGCGGCCCTGCGAAACATGAAGGCAATGGGCGACTCGTCCGGGCTGGAACTGGCCGTCCGGTCGCCTTCGGGGCCACAACCCTACGATATCGACATATCACCCCTGCTCACCGCGCGGCGCAAGTTTTCTGGTGCCGTGCTTATCGGGCGGCCACTGGGAGAATTGCGGCAGGCCTATGCCGAGCTCGAACGCTCTCATGAGCAGCTCAAGGAGGCCCAGATCCAGCTTGTGAGGAACGAAAAGCTGGCCTCGCTCGGACGCCTGCTCGCGGGGGTGGCGCATGAATTGAACAATCCGATCTCCTTCGTTTATGCCTCGGTGCACGCGCTGGAGAAATACGTCTCGCAGTTCGAAACCTATTTTCGGCATGTGCAGGACGGCGCCCCGCGCGAGGAACTTGTCGCGCTGCGGGGCGAACTCAAACTCGAGCGCAATCTTGCCAATCTCAGCACTGCCATTCGCGGCGCGCGCGAGGGGTCGGAGCGCGTGCGCGACATCGTCTCCGACCTGCGCCGGCTGGCGGCGGACGGGCCAACCGAAATGGCCGAGTTCGACCTGGTCGAAACCACCCGAGTCGCGGCTGGCTGGGTGGAACGAGGCGCCCGACGCGCCGCGCCGCTTTCGTTCAGCGGGCCGCCGCGCATCCTTGTACGGGGCGTTTCGGGCCATATCCAGCAGGTGGTGATGAACCTCGTCCAGAACGCCTTCGACGCGGTAAAGGAGGTGGAGTCGCCCGACGTAAGGATCGTGTTCTCTGCCCAGGGCGCCAAAGCGGTCCTGCTGGTCGAGGATAACGGGCCCGGCGTTGCCGAGGAAGCACTGGCGGCGGTCTTCGACCCGTTCTATTCCACCAAGCCCGTTGGCGAGGGAACAGGCCTCGGGCTGTCGATCAGCGCCAAGATCGCGCAGGAGCATAATGGCCGCCTGACGGTCGAACCCGGCCCGGGCGGCCGGTTTCGGCTGGAACTGCCTCTGGCCGGGAAGGAAGGACAGGAATGAATATCCTCTGGCTTCAGTCCGGCGGCTGTGGCGGCTGCACCATGTCGCTGCTTTGCGCGGAAAACCCCAATATCGTGGACACGCTTGCCGATGCGGGGATCAGGTTTCTCTGGCACCCGGCGCTTTCGATCGAAACGGGGCAAGAAGCGCGCGCGCTGCTGGAGGCGGTCGAAGTGGGGGAGACGCCGCTCGATATCCTCTGCGTCGAAGGCGCGCTTCTGACTGGCCCCAAGGGCACCGGTCGGTTTCACATGCTGTCGGGCACGGGGCGACCGATGCTTGACTGGGCCCGCGCCCTCGCCTCGCGGGCCCGTCACGTGATGGCTGTCGGCACCTGCGCGGCCTATGGCGGCATCCCGGCGGCAGGCGGCAACCCGGCGGGCGCGGTGGGTCTTCATTATGACGGAAGTCACACGGGCGGCGCGCTGGCCGCCGATTTCCGAGACAAGGCCGGCCTTCCGGTCATCAACGTGGCCGGTTGCCCCACACATCCCGACTGGGTGACCGAAACGCTGATGCTTCTGGCCGCGGGCGCGCTTTCCGCAACCGATCTGGACCGGTTCGGACGACCCCGCTTCTACGCCGATCACCTCGTGCATCACGGTTGCCCGAAAAACGAATTCTACGAATACAAGGCCTCTGCGCGGGAGCTTTCCGAACTCGGATGCATGATGGAGCATCTCGGCTGCGTCGGGACGCAGGCCATGGGAGACTGCAACATCCGTCCGTGGAATGGCCAGGGAAGCTGTACGCGCGGCGGCTATCCGTGCATTGCCTGTACCTCGCCGGAATTCGAAGAGCCGAACCACCCGTTCACCGAAACGCCCAAGATCGCCGGCATTCCCATCGGGCTTCCCTCCGACATGCCGAAGGCCTGGTTCATGGCTCTGGCTTCTTTGTCGAAAGCGGCGACGCCGAAACGCGTGGGCACCAACGCGATATCTGATCGCGTGCGGATCCCGCCCGGCGCCAAGGAACGCAAATGACAACGCTCATCTCGGGGCCGTTCAACCGCGTCGAAGGCGACCTGGAAATCCGCCTCGAAGTGGCCGATGGGCAGGTCAAGGAGGCATTTGCGAACTCGCCGCTCTACCGCGGCTTTGAGCCCATGCTGCTGGGCAAGGCACCGCGCGACGCGCTCACGATCACACCGCGCATCTGTGGCATATGTTCGATCAGCCAGTCGGCCGCTGCGGCATTTGCTCTTGCCTCGGCTTCGGGCGCAGAGATGCCCGAGCAAGGCGCGCTGGTGGCCGCGATCCTGCATGCGGCCGAGAACCTTGCGGATCATGTCACCCATTTCGGGCTGTTCTTCATGCCGGATTTTGCCCGGCCCGTCTACGAGGACAGGCCCTGGCACCACCGCGCGGTTGAGCATTTCACGGCGATGGAGGGGTCCGGCACGCGCCGCTTGATCGAGGCGCGGGCGCAGCTTCTTCACATCGTCGGTCAGCTTGGGGGCAAGTGGCCGCATACGCTGGCGATCCAGCCCGGCGGAGTCACCAAGACACCCACGGCAAGCGACAAGGTGCGCCTGCGGGCCACGCTGCGCAGTTTCCGGCGGTATCTGGAAACCGAACTGATCGGCGGCCCGCTGGAGGATTTTCTGGAGCTCAGCGATGCGCAGACCCTCGAGAGCTGGGGACGGGGGCATGCCGGGCTGTTCTTCGAGATCGCCTCCGATCTCGGGCTTGAGACGTTGGGGATCGGCCCGCGCCGCTATCTCTCGTCCGGCGCCTATCCTCTGACCGCGGGCCGCGTGACGCGCGCAGGCATCTGGCGAAACGGCGCGGGGCAGACCTTCAAGCCGGAGGAGATCGTAGAGGATCTCAGCCATGCGTGGATGCTGGGCGAAAGCAGCCACCCCGCGCAGGGCCAGACCGTACCGGATGAAGACATGGCCTCTCCCGCCTATTCCTGGTGCAAGGCGCCGCGCCTGTCCGGCGAAACGATGGAGGTCGGCGCGCTGGCCCGGCAGGTGATCGACGGGCATCCGCTGGCACTGGCGCTGGCCGATGAAGGCAGCGTACGTGCGCGCGTCGCCGGGCGCCTGCTGGAGATCGCCCGCACGCAGATCTGGCTTGAGAATTGGGTCGATGCGCTCGCTCCCGAGGCGGTTTTCATGTATCCCGACCCCAAGCCTGAAAACGGCGCTGGAGAGGCTTTCGTCGAGGCGGCAAGGGGGACCTTGGGGCACTGGACCCGGTTCAATGCGGGCGAGATAACCGGGTACCAGATCATCGCGCCGACCACGTGGAACTTTTCGCCCCGCGACAAAGGCGGCGTGCCCGGCCCCGTCGAGGCGGCCCTTCAGGGCGCGCCGGTACGACCGGGCGAGACGACACCCATCGCCGTCCAGCATATCGTGCGCAGTTTCGACCCCTGCATGGTTTGCACGGTGCACTGACATGGGCCGGCGTATCCGGGTGCGGGGTCAGGTACAGGGCGTGGGGTTCCGGCCCTTCGTCTGGCAACTGGCCAATCGTATGGGTGTCACCGGGGAAGTGATGAACGACGCGGAAGGCGTGCTTGTTTTCGCAGAGGGCGCGGACCTCGATGCATTCGAGAAAGCCCTGAGCGCGGAAGCGCCTCCTCTCGCGCGCGTGGACGATGTGGAAAGCGAACCGGCAGAGGTCGCCGCACGAACCGGCTTCGTCATCGCCGCGTCAGGCGGGCCCGGGGCGGAAACCCGCGTCACCCCGGACGCAGCCACCTGCGCGGACTGCGTCGCGGAAATGACCGACCCGGCTGAACGGCGCTTCGGTTACCCGTTCACCAACTGCACCAATTGCGGTCCCCGCTTCACGATCCTGAAGGCGCTACCCTACGACCGGGCACAAACGACGATGGCCCCGTTCCGGATGTGCCCGACCTGCCGTGCCGAGTACGAAAATCCGGCCGACCGCCGTTTTCACGCCCAGCCAGTCGCCTGCCCGGATTGCGGCCCGCGCGCGTGGTTGGAGACAGACGGGCAGACAGGCCGGGCCGAAGACGTGGGCGACGTTCTCGCGGCGGGCGGGATCGTGGCGGTGAAGGGGCTGGGCGGGTTTCATCTTTGCTGCGACGCCC
>JAUIBJ010000153.1 GCA_030428025.1 Alphaproteobacteria bacterium | reverse complement strand
ACGCGGAGCAAGGGACAGTTGCTGCAATGATGGAATTGCACGGCCTTTGGAAATCCTATGACGGGCGACCGGCCATTGCCGATCTGTCGCTGACCGTCGAGGATGACGAATACCTGACCCTTCTGGGACCGTCGGGATCGGGAAAGACCACGCTTCTGCGCCTGGTGGCGGGGCTGGATCTGCCCGATCGCGGGCGGGTGACGCTGAACGGCACCGATATCAGCGCGCTGCCTACCTATCTGCGCGGGCTGGGCTTCGTGCAGCAGAACTACGCGCTCTTCCCGCATATGTCGGTCTTCGACAATATCGCCTTCGGGTTGCGCAACCGGGTAGCGGAGCCTGTCACCGACGAGGGCGAGGTCAGCCGCCGAGTGGGCGAGATGATGGAACTGGTGGGCCTCGCCGGCCTTCAGGACCGGATGGTCGGCCAGATCTCCGGCGGGCAGAAACAGCGCGTGTCGTTGGCGCGGACACTGGTGACCGAGCCGAAGGTCTGCCTGCTTGACGAACCGCTGGGCGCGCTCGACGCCAACCTGCGCGAGCGCATGACGGTGGAACTGCGCAAGATCCGCCAGACGCTCGGGGTGACCTTCTTCCACGTAACCGGCAACGAGGCCGAGGCGCTGGCCATGGGCGACCGTATGATCGTTCTGGATCAAGGACACGCGATTCAGGTGGCGCCGCCCGACGAGATTTTCGCGGCGCCGGCAAATGTGCGTGTGGCAAAATTCGTCAATAGTTACAACGTTCTGCCCGGCCATGTTGAGGCAGGATTCTTCGTCAGTGGAGAGTTGCGTCTGCCGGTGCAAGCAGGGCTCGAGGGCGCGCGCAGCATCGCCGTGCGCTATGACCGTCCGGTGATCGCCGAGGAGGGCGCCGAGGACACTGCCGGCCACCACGGTATGACCGCCACTTTCATCGCCAGCGAATTCATGGGCAGCCGTGTCGTGTATTTCTTCCGCAATGCAGACGGCGCAGTGTTTGAGGTCGAACGCCATCTCAGCCGCTCGGACCCGGAAAACTATGTGGGCGGCGCGCGCAAGCGGCTGAACTGGCGGGTGGAGGACACGCTCTTCTTCGACGCCGAGGGCAACCGGATCGCGGGGATGGAAAAGAGGGGGGCAGCGTGATGGCGGCCGTGGACTACACCGACGCACCCAAACAGGCCTTCTGGGTCCGCAACCGGCATTACCTGCTGCTGCTTCCGGGCGTGATCTGGATGGTTCTTTTCCTGGTCGTGCCGCTTCTGATGATGGTTTATGTCAGCTTCTGGACGCAGACCACCTTTGCCATCTCGCCGGAGCTGACCACCAAGAGCTGGGTTACGTTCTTTTCGTCGGAAACCTATTTCGGCGCCCTTCTGCGCACCTTGCGGATCTGGCTGACGGTGCTGTTCATCACGTTGATCATAGGCTATCCCACCGCGCTTTTCATCGGTCAGTTCGTGCGCAACAAGACGGCGCAGACGGCGCTGCTGGTGGCCTGTGTCATCCCGTTCTGGACATCCTTCCTGATCCGCGTCCTGGCGTGGCGGCCGATGCTGGGCAAGGAAGGCGCGATCAACATCCTGCTGCAGAAGATGGGATTGATCGACCATCCCATCGAGGTTCTGCTCTTTACCGAGCTCAGCGTGATCATCGGCATGGTTCAGATCTACGTGGTTTTCATGGTCGGGCCCATCGCCTTCATGCTGGCGCGGATCGACGAAAGCCTGATCGAGGCCGCCCGCGACCTAGGCGCTTCGGCATGGACGATCTTCCGCAAGATCATCTTCCCGCTCAGCCTGCCGGGCGTCGTGGTGGGGGCCATTTTCGTCTCGGTCATGGTGCTGGGCGAATTCGCCACCTCTTCGGCGCTCTCGGGGCGCAAGGTCAACCTGCTCGGCAACATCATCGTCACGCAGGTCGGCTCTCTCAAATGGGCCTTTGCCGCGGTGGTCGGCGTGATCCTGACCGTCGCTATGGCCATCGTCATTACCGGGTTGCTGCGGGTCGTGAACCTGCGGCGGGAACTCTGAAGGGGCAGGGCGATGCATCAGCTTCGATCACTGAGATGGATCCTCGCACTCTATACCGCGCTTTTCGTGGTGTTCCTCTACGGCCCCTTCGTGGTGATGGGCATCCTCAGCTTCCAGCAGGGGCCCGAGGGCGGGCCGCAGTTCCCCATCGTCGACCCGTCCTTCTTCTGGTACAAGCATGTGCTGGGCTTCGCACCGCCCTCGCGGGTGGCCCCCCTGCCCATCGGCGAGGCGCTGACCCGGTCACTCACCCTGGCCTTTGCCACGATGGTGGTCTCGACCGTGCTGGGAACACTCACGGCGCAGGCCTTCCGCACAAGGTTCCGGGGCTCGGGTTTCGTCTTCTACCTCGTGGTGCTGGGGATGATGGTGCCGGGGGTCCTGCTGGGCCTCGGCATGGCGCTGGTGGCCACCAATCTGGGCATCGAGCGCACCTGGTGGGGCACGGCCTTCGTGCTGCACGTGGTCTATACCTATCCCTTTGCCTTCCTTGTCATGCTGGCGATCTTCAACCGGTTCGACAAATCGGTGGAAGAGGCCGCCTGGGCCCTGGGCGTGCCGCCGGGACGGACCTTCCGCAAGGTCACCTTCCCGATGATCTTTCCCGGCGTCCTGTCGGCCATGCTCTTTGCGCTCACGCTCAGCTATGACGAATTTCCGCGCACGCTGTTTACCGGCGGTTCGGAGGTGACGATGCCGATCGCGATCTACGGCACCTTCGCGGTGGAAATCCATCCCAACCTCTTCGCCTTCGGGGTGCTGACCACGCTCTTCTCCTTCTCGCTGCTTGCGGTCTACGGCGTGCTGATGAGCGTGTCGGTGCGCAAGGCCCGCCTACGGGGCAGCGGCATTCAGGAAGACCTCGCATGAGCCGGCTTGGGCACCATAACGCGGTGGTCACCGGGGCCGGGGCCGGGATCGGGCGCGCCATCGCCCTGCGGCTGGCGGCCGAGGGGGCGAAGGTGGTGGTGAACGATCTGGACCCGGACGCGGCGCAGGCGACGGTCGCGCAGATCGAGGCCGCCGGCGGCACCGCGTTGGCCGTGCAGGGCGACGTAAGCATCGAAACCGATGTGGACCGCGCCTTCGCCGCCTGCGAGCAGGCCTGGGGCCGCTGCACGCTGGCCGTCAACAATGCCGGGATCGTACAGCAGGTGCGGCTGGCCGAGATGCGCGCGGAGGACTGGGACCGGATGATCGCCGTGCATCTGCGCGGCTGTTTCCTGGGTTGCCGCCGGGCCATCGGCCCGATGCTGGAGGCCGGAGAGGGGGCGATCGTCAACATCGCCTCGCAGCTGGGCCAGATCGGCGGCATCGAACTCACGCATTACAGCGCCGCCAAGGCGGGCATCATCGGCCTGACCAAATCGCTTGCCCGCGAGGTGAGCGCGTCGGGGGTGCGGGTAAACGCGGTGGCACCGGGGCCGATCAACACCGATCTGGTGCTGGGGCTCAGCGAGGACTGGCGCCGCGCCAAGGCGGCAGAGTTGCCGCTCGGCCGGTTCGGTGAACCCCAGGACGTGGCGGCGACGGTGGCCTTTTTGGCCTCGGAGGATGCGAAAATCTATGTGGGCCAGACGCTTGGCCCCAATTCCGGAGATGTAATGCTCTGAGGAGGGCGCGATGAAGACGGTTTTGATCACAGGAGCCGGCATCGGCATCGGAGAGGCGACAGCCCATGCCTTTGGCAAGGCGGGCTACCGGGTGATCGTCACCGACATTCTGGAGGCCGAAGGCGCGGCCGTGGCCGAGGCCATCAATGCGGGCGGCGGTACGGCGGAGTTTCACAGGCTCGACGTGACCTCGACCGAGGCGGCCAATGCCGTGGTCGCGGCTGTGGAGGCGGAGCACGGAGCGCTGGACGTGCTGGTGTGCAATGCCGGGATCGCCCACAAGGTGCCACTCGACGAGCTGACAGACGAGAAGTGGGACCACACCTTCGAGATCGACCTCAAGGGGATGATCCGCGTGGTCCGGGCCGCGGCACCCAAGATGCGGACGGCGAAATCGGGCGCCATCGTCTGTCTGAGTTCGATCATGGGGGTGGCCTATGGCTGGGACGAGCATGTGCATTACTCGGCCGCGAAATCCGGCGTGGTAGGGCTCGTCCGGGGGCTTGGCGTGGAACTGGCGAAGGATGGCGTGCGCGTGAACGGAGTGGCGCCGGGCTATTGCCGCACCGCGCAGGCGCTCAGCGTCCAGCATTCGCTGGGGCCCGAGGGGCTGGAGGAGGCCGCCGAATTCATTCCGATGGGCCGGGTGGGCGAACCCGACGACATCGCCGACGTCATTCTATTCCTCGCATCCGACGCGGCCCGGTACATGACCGGCCAGGTCGTCACCGTGGATGGGGGGCTTCTGGTCGGCCGCTACTAGGCCGGTCTCAACAGCAAAGTCCATAACTGCAACTGGGAGAACACGAAATGAAACAATACCACCCAACACGCCGGGGCTTCATCGCCGGTGCGGGGGCGCTTGGCGCCTCCACCGCATTGTTCACGCCGCGCATGGCGCTGGCCGATGGTCACCTGGCCGACCAGGAACTGCGCACGGTCGGCCTGTCGGTGACCGTTCAGGAACGTATCCTGAACGACTTCAAGGAGAAATCCGGCGTCGGCGCGGTCTCGGGCAAGGCGGACATCTTCCCCAACACCCAGACCGAACTGCTGTCGGGGTCCAACGCCTATGACGTTTGGGAGACCATCGGCGAGCGGCTGCCGGCGATGACCGTTACCAACACGATCAAGCCGATTCCGACCAGCAAGCTGAAGAACTGGGCCAATATCCGCCCGACCTTCACCGAGACCGACCCGCGGATGGAAGCGCGCGCACAGATTTCGGGCCAGATCTGGGCCGACGACGGCAAGTCCGAGCTGTGGATGGTGCCCACCGTCTACAATTTCGACTCCATCGGCTACCGCCCCGACCTGGTGTCGGCCGAGGAGGCCAACACCTGGACCGCGCTCTTCGATCCGAAATTCAAGGGCAAGACCGGCCTGAACGTCGACCCGCTGATTGCCTTCGGCCAGGCGGTGCTGGCGATGACCTCGCTGGGCATGCTGGAGAACGAGAACCCCGGCAACCCCAGCATAGAGGAAATCGACGAGGCGTCGAAATTCCTGATCTCGAAGAAGAAGGAAGGCCAGTTCCGGGCGCTCTGGGGCGACTTCGGCGAGTTGGTGAACCTGCTGGCCTCGGGCGAGATGATCCTCGCCGACGCCTGGCAACCGGCGGTGATGGCGGTGAAGGCGCAGGGGGTCGAATGCTCCTATGCCGTGCCGCGCGAGGGCTACCGCGCCTGGGCCATCGGCAATTCGCTGATCGCCAACTCTCCCAACGAGGATGCCGTGATCGCCTATTCCGACTACTGGCTGTCCGGCCCGCCGGCGATCACCGTGTCCGAGCAGGGTTACTACTCGCCCACCACCAACATCAAGGACGTGATGGACGCGGACAAGTACGGCTTCTGGTACGAAGGCAAGCCTTGGGTCGGCGAGCCGGATCGCGGCATCAAGGAAGGCGACCTGCGCGACGGCGGATCGCTGGAAGAGCGCGCCGCGCATGTCAAGTACTGGCACCAGTGGCCCGACGAATACGACCACCTCATTTCGAAGTGGGACGAATTCCTCAGCGCCTGATCATGACACCGGGAAGGGCCATGCGGCCCTTCCCCACCCGCACGTCCAGGAACCCAAAGACATGTCCGACTTCGATCTCGAACTGAAACAGTTGCGCAAGGTCTATCCCGGTGGCACCATCGCCGTGGAGGATTTCGACCTTCAGGTGTCGCGCGGCGAGTTCATTTCCTTCGTCGGCCCTTCGGGCTGCGGCAAGACGACGACGCTGCGGATGATCGCGGGGCTGGAAAGCATCACCTCGGGCGATCTGTTCATCCGCGGCAGGAATTTCACCCATATCCCCACCGAACAGCGCCCGACCGCCACTATCTTTCAGAACTACGCGATCTTTCCGCACATGACCGTACGCGAGAATATCGAGTTCGGCCTGATGGTGCGCAAGCTGTCCTCGGCCGAAATCAAGCGCCGGGTCGACGCGATGATCGACAAGCTGGAACTGGGCGACGTGGCCGACCAGAAGGAGGGCGTGCTGTCCGGCGGGCAGAAGCAGCGCCTTGCGCTCGGTCGTGGCCTGGTGACCGAGCCGGACATCCTCCTGCTCGACGAACCCCTGGGCGCGCTCGACGCGAATCTGCGGAAATCGATTCAGGAAGAGCTGAAGATCCTGCAACGCGAGCTTGGCATCACCTTCGTCTTCGTGACCCACGCCCAGGCCGAGGCGCTGAGCATGGGCGATAGGGTGGTGGTCATGAACGCCGGCCGGGTCGAGCAGATCTCGGCGCCCTTCGAACTTTACACACGGCCGAAATCACCCTTCGTGGCGCGGTTCATCGGCCGCAACAAGATCATTTCCGGCAGGCTCGTGCGGTCGGATGGCACGACGGCCGAGATCGCGACCGAATTCGGCGCGTTGCGCGGTGTGCCGAGTTTCTCGGGCGGTGACGCCGGAAATTCGGCGATGGCGGTGGTGCCGTCGGAATATGTGGATGTCTACACCACCGGGGCCGAGGCCGCCGAGGACGGCCTCGACGTGGTGGCGGGCCGGGTGACTGCCTATGACCCGGTGGGGCAGGTGGCCTTCATCGCCGTCACCCTGAAGGATGGCACCGAGGTGCGGCTGGAAACCTATCGGGAGAAGGTGCACGGCCGCGGGATCGAGCCCGGCAGCGAGGTGGAACTGCGCTGGCGCCCCGAACGCACGACGATCGTACTGGACGCGGCCTGAGCGAAGGGCCGGACGACAACAGGGAGGAAAAAAGGACATGGCAAAGGAAATCTTCTGCGCCTTCGGCGTCGATGTGGACGCCGTGGGCGGGTGGCTCGGCTCTTACGGCGGCGAGGACAGCCCCTGCGACATAAGCCGGGGCATGTTTTCGGGCGAGGTGGGGTCGATGCGGCTGCTGGAACTGTTCCGCCGCTGGGGTATCAAGACGACCTGGTTCATTCCGGGACACTCGATCGAGACCTTCCCCGAGCAGATGAAGGCGGTGGCCGATGCCGGGCACGAGATCGGCATGCATGGCTACAGCCACGAAAACCCCATCGCCATGACGCCCGAACAGGAAGAGGCGGTGATGGACAAGTCCATCGAACTGATCGAGGGGCTGTGCGGCCGCCGGCCCACTGGCTATGTGGCGCCCTGGTGGGAATTCTCGCCCGTCTCCAACGAACTGTTGCTGAAAAAGGGCATCAAGTACGACCATTCGCTGATGCACGACGATTTCACCCCCTACCGGGTGCGGGTCGGCGACAGCTGGACCAAGATCGACTATTCCAAGAAGGCGCATGAGTGGATGAAGCCGCTGGTGCGCGGGAAGGAAACGGAACTGATCGAAATCCCGGCGTCGTGGTATCTCGACGATCTGCCGCCGATGATGTTCATGAAGGCCGCGCCCAACAGCCACGGTTTCGTCA
>JAUIBJ010000152.1 GCA_030428025.1 Alphaproteobacteria bacterium | reverse complement strand
CATCTATTCGATGCGCCAACTGGTGCAGCTCTTCGACCGTGCCGAGGGTCGCTTCGACCCTAAGGATCGCGTCTGGTTCAACAAGGGCCGCGCCTATGACCCGTTCCGCCCCACGATCCAGCCCGGCGGCTTCGCCTCGGAAGAGGAGATGCTGGCCGACCGCGCCTTTCACCTCGGCCAGGTCGGCGGGCTGCTGGAAGAGACCGATCTTTTCGTCTTCACCTTCGGGCTGACCGAGGCGTGGGTCAATGCCGAGGATGGCGCGGTCTTGCCCACCTGCCCCGGCACCCATGCGGGCCGGTACGACCCCGAGCGCTATACCTTCAAGAACTTCCGTTTTGCCGAGGTGCTGCGCGATGCCGAGACCTTCATCGAGATGGCCCGCGCGAAAAACCCCGACATGCGGTTTCTCTTCACCGTTTCGCCGGTGCCGCTGACCGCCACGGCCACTGACCAGCACGTGCTGGCGGCCACCACCTATTCCAAATCCGTGCTGCGCGCGGTTTGCGGAGAATTGGCGATGGCGCATGACTTCGTCGACTATTTCCCGTCGTATGAGCTCGTGGCCTCGCATCCGATGCGCGGCATCTTCTATCGGCCCAACATGCGCAATGTCGCAGCCGAAGGCGTGGCAAGAGTGATGGACGTCTTCTTTGCAGCCCATGACCAGGGCGACAAGACGCCCACGACTGACACCGCGCCGGCCCGCGACCCGGGCGACGTGTCCTGCGACGAGGAAGTGCTGGAGTTCTTCAAGCCATGACGCTGTACATCTGCGGCAACTCGCATGTGCGCGCCCTGCGCGCCGGCATGCAGGCCATCGCCGAGGAGGTCGAGGACGAGGTGGCGGTCTTTCCGCTCGGCACCGCCGACAACGAGGCGGAAAGCTTCAGCACCCTCGAGGACGGGTATGTGGTGCTGACCAATAGCCGCTTCCGCAACAAGCTGCGCAAGTTCTTCGGTTTCAGCCGGTTCGAGCCCGGCCACCGCTGGGGCATTTGTCTGGGCACCCACAACGCCCGCATCTTCCGCAACGAGGGCTGGCTGCGCGCCGCGCCCGCCTGGCTGAACCTGCCGGGGATGCAGCCAGTTTCCGAGTCCGTCTTCGCGCAGATGGTCGCCACCGATCAGCGTCACATCCGCACCTTCTTCGACCAGCTGTTGCAGACCGGGGTGCGCCCCTTCGTGATCTCCGCCCCCTGGCCGGTGCGCCATCACCCGATCATGACCGAAACCGGCGTGAAGCCCGAGATCGTTCAAGCGGTGGATGCCCGGGCGCGTGCACTCTTTGCCGACTGGCTCGCCCAGCGGGGGATCGACCTTGTCGCCCCGCCGTCCGAGACCGCCGACGCCGACGGCTTCCTGCGCCCGATCTTCGCCAAAGGGGGCGAGGACATATATCACGGCAATGCGCGTTACGGGAAGATCATGATGCGCAAGGTTCTGGCCGAACGGCTGGGCGTCGCGGCGGCCTGAATCTCAGGCGACGACCGACCGGTCCCTCTGGTCGGCCACCGGAGAGGCTGCGGCGTCGATCCCGTGCTGTTTCATCAGTTGTGCAAGAAAACTGCCCTCGGGCGGTACGCCGTCATGCCGGCGGGCACAGAACCGCTTGATCGGCGCCCAGATGTGGATGCAGCGGGTGTTGTCGGTCAGCTTGCCACGCACAACCGAAGGCTTCTTGGCAAAGGCGCGACGGTTGGCGAAATGCACCGGATAATAATAGTCGGTGGGCCTTGCATGGGCGTCCTCGCCCGAGGCCTGAAGAAAGGCCGTCACCCCGATCGGCCCCCAGATGCCCCAGGGCATTTCAGAGACATGCATCGGGTCGCCTGCATCCGCGCGCTTCTTGATGTCGTTCAGAAACCGCGGCGGCAGCCATTCGGGCACCGGGTATTCCTCCTTCGTGAACTCCAACAGCCCCTGCAATGCGGGCGAGTCCACCGGCAGCCGCAGGACGGCGCCGTTGATCTGGCCCTTCTGTTTGTCCTCGGAAAAGAACTCATAGCCGAAGACGTGGGTTTCGTCGCCCGGCAGCGGTTTGACCGAATAGACATCGGTGTCGATATAGATGATGTCGGGATCCTGTGCGATCATGTGAAAGCGGAACAGATCGGAAAAGAGCGCCACACTACCGGTTCGGGCATGGGTAAAGAAGTTCTCGGTCTCGAGCACCTCTCGACCGTCGCGCACCTCCACCCCCTCGGGAATACCCCCGACCTCGCCATAGGTGTAAAGGATTGTCGGGTGGCCCTGATCGACGAAAGATTTCAGGCACAGTTGCTCCAGCCAAGTTAGCGACCCGCCGATCCATAGCGCGCCCACGGGGGGAAGATCTGCCATTCGATTGCCTCGGTAAGTTTTTTCTTTTCTTGGCCGGAGCCTACCCGAACACCCCTTATTCATCAAGCCAACGCCGCGCTCCGGCCGCCAAATCCGGTGCGAATCCGCGGAAAATTCGCCGCATTGGGGTTTTGAGCGGCGCTCCGGGCCCCTAAATCAATTCAGTGCGCCATCAAGCCCACCGCCCACAGCAGGATGCCTCATGACGCAGGACCGGTTGCCAAGAACATTCCTCGGCACTGTCAAGGACGAAGGCCCGTATCTGCTGGAATGGATCTGCTATCACAAGCTCATCGGCTTCGACCGGATCGTGATCGCCTCGAACGACAGCGAGGACGGCACACGCGAGATTCTGGACCTTCTCGATGCGGCGGGCGAAGTCACCCATGTGGAAAACAGCAAACCGCGAGAGGGCGAAAAGGGTGACCCTCAGAACAGGGCCTACGCCCGCTTCTGGGCCGACGAGACCGTCCGGGCGTCAGATTGGATCCTGGTGGCCGATGCCGACGAGTTTCTCAACATCCATGCCGGCGACGGCCGGCTCGACGACCTGATCGCGGCAGCCGAGACCCGCGCCGGACAGAGGGTCGATCTTATCTCGGCCTCCTGGAAGGTCTTCGGCAACAGCGGCATCGCCCGGTTCGAGGACAAGCCGGTCATCGCCCAGTTCACCGAGGCCTCGGCAGCAGGGCTGCACCGCACCCAGCGGCTGACCGCGTTCAAGACTCTGTTCCGTCCCCGAACCGTGCGCCGGCTGGGCATTCATCGGCCCCGGCTGGCGCCGCGTTTTCGCGAGGGACCGGACAAGGCGGTCTGGGTCAACGGCTCGGGCGCACCGATGCCCGACCGATATCTGCATCAGGGATGGCGCTTTTTCGAGGAAACCTTCGGCGATCAACTGGTGACCATGAACCACTACATGATCAAGTCATCCGAGGCCTTTCTGATGAAACGCTACCGCGGCACCGCCAATAGCGGAGAGGGAGACCGCATCGACTTTTCCTATTTTGAAACCTTTAACGTCAATGATGTGCACGAGTCGCGGATCCAACGCCACATCGGGGCGGTGAAGGCGTCGATTGCGGCACTGAAGGCCGCGCATCCCGAGCTGGCCAGGCTGCACGACGAAAGCCTGGACTGGCACCGCCGCAGACTGGAGGACGCTCGTGCGCATATTGTCGCTCACCAGCCGACAGTCGCCGCTCGCCTGGGGCTTGGGCGCTGATCCGCCCGACCGTCTTGAAAAAGTCACGCCTTTCGCCGGCCGCGCAAATCTGTGTTGCGGGACGCGGGGAAGGGTGGGACACTCCGCAAAAATGCTGGCAATGACAGGCAGAGCAGAGGCAGGGCAGATGGCCGAAAAGCGCAAGGAACGCTTTCTCGTCGTCACGACGATGAAGAACGAGGCGCCATTCATGCTGGAATGGATCGCCCATAACCGTGCCATCGGCTATGACGATTTCCTGATCTACACAAACGATTGCGACGACGGAACCGACGCCATCGCCAGACGTCTGGAAGAGTTGGGGCTGGCCGCACATGTGGACAACAACGACCGCAGGATCGGCAAGGGCGGGCGCGAGTTGTCGCCGCAGCGCGCCGCGCTGCGCCTTGCGCCCGATCACGAGCGGTTCAAGGTCGCCGACTGGGTGATCTGCTCGGATGCGGACGAGTTCCTGAACATCCGCAAGGGCATGACGCTCGCCGATCTGGTCGAGGTCAGCGGCCCCGCCGACGCGATCTCGATCTGCTGGAAGCTCTTCGGCAACGGCTTTCACCGCCACTACGAAGACATCCCGCTTACCGAGCAGTTTTTCTGCTGCGCGCCCGAGCGCGGTTTCACAAATTTCCGCGGCGCCGGGATCAAGACGCTCTTCCGCAACAACGGCACCTTCCACCGCATGGGGGTGCACCGCCCACGGGTTGCGCCCTCCCGCGCACCCGAGCCGGAAAACCCCTATGCTCATGTCACGTGGCGCGATGGCGGCGGACAGACGGTGGATGCCTCCACGATCACCTGGCGCACCTGGAAGGGGTTCACCCACAGCTATGCCCGCCTGCACCATTACGCGATCCGCAGCGGCGACAGTTTTCTGGTCAAGCGCGACCGGGGCCGCACCAATCACGTCCATATCGATCAGGGGCGGGAATATTTCGACGCGATGAACACCAATCACATGCGCGACTATTCGATCCTGCATCACGTGCCGGGCATGCTGACCGAACTGGGCAGGCTGCGCTCGGACCGGGTGCTCAACGACCTGCATCGTCAGGCCGTGGCCTGGCACCGCGCCAAGATCGCCGACATCAAGTCGCGCCCCGACTGGCAGGCCTTCATCGAGATGGTGTATACCCATCCCGGCCGCAGCGCATCCAAACCCGCCCCGGCCGATGCGCCGCTGGAAGAACCGGTGGACGAATAGCCCATGCGCCCCGTCCGCGCCATCCTGAACAACTATCACAACCGCCGGCACCTGTTGCAGACCATGCACATTCCGGCGCGGCCCTATGGCGGACCCGAATTTCTTTACATGAAGAACCACAAGGCCGCCTGCACCAACATGCTGACGCTGCTCCTGACCCATATGCACCGGGTTCTGGGCGAACGCGACGGGCCCGAGATCAGCATGAACGGAGTGCACAACCTGCCCGCCGACTACCTGCGCGCCGGGGCCCGCGGGCTCGACTGGCCGCTGGCGCAGGCCGCGCTGACCGCGCCCGGCTGGTTCCGCTTCACCATGGTACGCGAACCGCTCGGCCGCACCGTCTCGGCCTGGGCCGACAAGCTGCAGCCCGGCTCCAACCCCCGTCACCGGCGCGACCTGATGGCCCATCTAGGCCGCGACCCCGAGGCGACGCTCGGCCTGTCGGACTTCCTCGACATCCTGGCGCAGGACGAGGGCGCGCGCGACCTCGACCGGCACTGGCGCCCGCAGCACAAGGAAATCTCCTATGGGCTCATCCCCTACAATCTGATCGGCCGGGTCGAGAACATGGACAATGCCCGCCGCGCCGTGACCGCAGCACTTTTCGGCCCCGAGGCCTCTGCGGTCGAGGTGATCGACACGCGCGAACATCTGGGCCACCGTTCGGGCAGCCGGGCCTATTCCGACGCCCTCTCTGCCCGCGACCGCCGCAATGTAGAACGCGCCTTCGCCCGGGATTACGAAATGTACGAGGCGGTGGCCCGGCGTGACGCGGCCTGAGCATGCGCAAGCTCTGGATTCATATCGGCACGCCCAAGACAGGTTCCACCGCACTGCAGCGCTATGCCCGCGCGCGCCAGCCCTATCTGGCCTCGAAGGGAGTCGATTTCCTGGTTCGCGGGCGCCGGGGCAGCTACAACGATCTGGCGGTGCATCTTCGCCGCGAAAAACGCCGCGCGGCGGCGGAGGTTGGCGCCGATATCCGTCGGCGAATCGCCGAGAGCGAGGCCAAAACCTTCGTTCTGACATCGGAGATGTTTACCGGTGGCGACCCCGCCTTGCTACGCGAGGCCCTTGCGCTGGAAGAACCGTTCGAGACGCGGATCGTGGGCTATTTCCGGCGGCAGGACCGATATCTCGAAAGCGCCTACAAGCAGAAGATGAAGACCGGAAAGGTCCAGCCCGGCTTTCAGAACTATATCGACAAGTTCGGCACGGCCGGCGGCGAGTACGACCGCATCGTGAAAGGGTGGATCGACGGCTGGCCCGAGGCCCTCTTCCTCTTCCGGCGATTCGAGCCGCAGGCGCTGGCGCGGGGCGATGTGGTGCATGATTTCATGGGCCTGCTCGGCCTCGACATCGAGGCCGACGGCAAGCCGCCCTCGGACGAGATCGCCAACCCCACACCATCCATCGACCTTCTCGACCTGATGCAGCTTGTGGCACGCATGCCAAATGTCGATGCCCGCAAGGTGTTCCGCGCCATGCCGGTGGGCGAGCTTCCCCGCTTTCACGGCCGGGCGATGAACAACGCCAGCGCCCGCGCGCTGCTCGCCCGCTTCGAGGACGGGAACGAGGCGCTGCGCCGGCGCTTCTTCCCCGACGACCCACAGCTCTTCGCCACCGACGATCTGGACGGGCCCGACGAGACCATCGCCACTCCCGCCTTTTCCGACGACCAGCGCCGGATCATCCAGGCGCTGCTCACCGCCGTGGCGGAAACGGCGGCGGCAAAGGGCTAGTCCGGCCGGTTTCTTTCGTCATGCCCCGGGCAGCACCGCGGTAAAGCGCGGGTCGCGGCAAAGCTCGGTCCAATCGCGCTGGTAAAGCCGGTCGAGATGGGCGCGTTCCTCCGCGCTCCACGGGTCGAAGCGGTCATGCCCGTCATCGAGCGAAAATCGCTCCTGCACCTCACGCGACCGCTCGGCCATGGCCGAGGCGCCCTCCAGTTCGGAAATCAACACAAGTTCCTCCACCGCGCGGGCCGAAGCGGTCGGCCGGGTCCGGTCTTCGGTCTTGTCCTTCAGCTTGGCAATATCCACACCCTCGCCGCAGAACAGCTGCAGGATACGGGGGCGCAGCGCGCGGAAATCCTCGAACCGCCAGACATGGATCCGCGCATCGGGGAAAACTGCGGCGAAATCGGCCAGAACCGCCTGCCAGCCGGGCAGCTTGGCCAGCACGTTGCGGCGCATCTCCTCGGGCGTCATCATCCGGCCCGACGTGGTCGAGGTCGCCGCGCGCAGGTATTCCACGTAAGCCGATGCGAAGAAGTCCGCATAGCTGCGGATGGCAAAAAAGGCCTCCGTCACCGGCAGGGGGATGCGCTTGGCAAAGCATTCGAAGAACGGCTTCCTGTAGGTATAGAGACCGCCGTCGGTCACGCAATGCGCGGGCAGCCCCGGAATGTTTTCGTCCGACAGGATCATCCGCCGGGGCCGCAGAGCCAGTGGCTCTGCAAAGAAGGCATCCGAAAAGCCCTGCAGCTCCTCTTCGGTGAATTTCGTCCTGCGGTGGATCTTCAGGCTGCGATAGGCCTCGAGTTGCGAGGGAAAGGTGATGTGTTTGCGCAGCTTCTGATGCGGCACGACATAGACGCTCTGCCGGCCGAGAAACGCCTCGTTGTTCTCCAGCAGCTTCTGGATATGAGTGGTGGCGGTCTTGTGAAAGCCCCCATGCAGCACCGCGTGGCTCTGGCCGTCCTTCGAGGGCTTGACGTCGAAACGCACCGGGCGCACGG
>JAUIBJ010000151.1 GCA_030428025.1 Alphaproteobacteria bacterium | reverse complement strand
GCTGGGCGCAGGATCGCCGCGGTCCTCGTCGCCCTCGCGATACTTGCCCGTCCGCACCAGAACGGCCTGGCCCAGCCCGGCCGTCAGCGCGCCGGACACATCCGATTCCACATCATCGCCCACCATCACCGCATCCTCGGCGGCAACGCCCATATCCTCCAAAGCGGCGGCAAAGAAGGCCAGCGCCGGCTTGCCCAGAACCTGCGCCTCTGACCCGCTGGCATATTCCAGCGCCGCCACGAAGGCGCCGGCATCCATGCTGAGTTCGCCATCGGCGTCGCGAAAGCTGCGGTTGGCGGCCAGCGCGTAGAAGCGCGCGCCCCGCATCAGCACCCGGAAAGCGGCGTTGAGCGTGTCGAAACTGAAATACGAGCCGGCATCGCCCACCACCACTGCGCCGTCGCCCCGGTCGATCCCGTCGAAGTCCTCCTCCAGATCGGGATGGATCAGCAGATGCGGGCGCAGCCCGTCCTCGCGCAAGAGCGCACAGGCGGCGCTGGCTGGCGTGAAAAGCTCGGACTCCTTCAGGTCGAACCCCATGCCGGAGAGCTTTTCCAGCAGCACGCGGCGGGGGGCGCGGGTGGAATTGGTCAGAAACCGAACCGGCAGCCCGGCCCCGCGCAGCCGCGCCACGGCCTCGGCACCGCCGGGAATGGCGGTGTCGCCGTCATAAAGCACACCGGAAAGATCGAGCAGGACGCCTTTCACCATGGGATCAGCATGACAAGCCCGCCCGGGCAGGTCAAACGCTCAGGCCGCCTGGCCCGCCCCGGCGAAGGCATGCCGGCGCACATCCCCCGGAAGCTGGCCGTATTTGCGGAAGAACCACTTCTTCATCAGCGTCACGTTGGAAAACCCGCAGGCGACCGAGACCTCGCCCACCGGCATTGAGGTCTGCGCCAGAAGCTTGTGCGCCCGTTCCAGCCGCAGATCGCGATAGACCTTCAAGGGCGTCTGCCCCAGATACTCGCTGAACCCACGTTCCAGCTTGCGCGGCGAGACGTCGAGGATCTCGGCGATCTGGCCCACGGTCAGCGTATCCTCCAGATGGTCGCGCATGATCTGCAGGGCCTCGCAGATCACCCCGTCGCCCTGCGCCATGCGCTTCAGCCGCCAGTGCTCGCCCGAGCCGGTTTCCGCCTGCGGCTCGCTCAGCCCCAGATCGCGGGCCAGTGCCACACGGGTGAACTCGCCATCCCGCGCGCCCACCAGATCGACCATCATGCGGATCGCGGCTACATGGCCCGTGGCGCTGCTCAGCGCCTTGTGGTGACAGGTTGCGCCTTCGGCGATCTCGGGCCGGCCGGCGCCTTCCTCGACGCCGGGGCGGAAGGCGGGATGCACCGCCAGCCGCTTGCCGGCAAGAACGCCCGCACCCAGCGGCACGAAGACGGCCGAGCCCACAACGCAGACCCGCGCCGCGTTGCGGATGGCCGCCCGCAGCCGCCGCAGCGCCTCGGGCGTGGGCTGCCACGGGGCCTCTGTGCCGCCCACCAGCACCAGCGTCTGGTCGGGCCCGCAGAGCGGGCCGCCATCGGCCGCGTGCGCGTCCGCACCGCGCAGGTGGCTCCAGGCATAGGATGCCTGCCCGGTCAGGCGGTTGGCGCTGCGCAGCACCTCGATGCAGGCCTCGGCGGTAAAGGCCACGCCTTCATCCTGACTGATGAAGACAAACTCGCCCGACAGGCTCCGGCGCTCTGAAAGCGGGCTCGTCACTGCGGCGCGGGCACGTTCGAAGTTCTTGAGATACATTGTGAATCTTCCTTTCCCTTCGTGTCGCGGAGCCCTGAAATCCGCTGGTTCGAAATCCTTCAGCTAACGTTCTTGATGGAGGTTTCCACGGCGTGCAGGAACGAGCCCGCTGAGGAACTGGCCGAGAGCAGCAGAAAGCTGTCCTGACCGGTGCGAATGATGATCACGCCCAGATGCTCCATCACCGTGCGGGCGGCATCGTGTTCGGCGAAAGCATCGGCATGCAGGTCGAGCGGGCAGATCCGCTCCAGCGCCGTGCGGCTGCCGGGGCCGGAGATTTCCAGCCCGCACCAGGTATCGGTCTGGTCGGTCAGATAGGCGGTGTCGCCCAGCTTGCCGGCAACGACCTTCTCGGCATCGGGCTCGGCCCGCTGGAACAGAACAAAGGCCTGATCTGCCCCCAGCCGCACCAGCCGTGCCTCCCCGGCCATCGCGGACTTGCCGACGTCCGGCAAATCCGTGCCGTAACCGGACGCGACAGCCTTCAGCGCCGCATCCTCGCCGCCGAGCGGCAGGGCGACCGACACGATCGCCAGATCCTTCGGCGCGGTCAGGCGGATATCGCCATGGGTCTGATCGACCCCGGCCAGCGGCGGTGCGGATATGAGGGTATACTCAGCCACGGAGACGTTCTCCTTCCGGATCGACGAAATGCGCCGAGACGATCTCGACCTCCATTTCGGTGCCATGTACGGGGCTCACGGCGCGGATGATCTCGCCCTTGCGCTCATGCCCGCGCTTGACGAAGCCAAGCCCGATGGAATGGCCCAGATTGGGCGAGAAGGCGACCGAGGTCATCCAACCCTGATCGTTCTCCATCACCGCATCCTCGCCCTTGTTGATGAAATGCGAGCCGGCGATCAGCTTTTTCGAGCGGTCCACCGGGCGGAAGCCCATCAGCCGCACCGCATCCTCGCGGATCATCTCGGGGCGCTGCGACAACACGTTGCCGATGCATTCCTTCTTCTGGCTGACCATCTTGCCCAGCCCGATATTGTAGGCGGTGGTCTGGCCGTTCAGCTCATTGCCGGTGGCATGGCCCTTCTCGATCCGCATCACGCCCAGCGCCTCGGTTCCATAAGGTGCCGCGCCGAATTCCTTGCCGGCCTCCATCAGTACACCCATCATCGAATTGCCATAGCGGGCAGGCACGGCGATCTCATAGGCCAATTCGCCCGAGAAGGAGATACGGAAGAGCCGCGCAGGCGTGCCGCCACAGACGGTGATCTCGCCGCAGCCCATGAAGGGGAAGGCCTCATTCGACAGGTCGAACTCCTTGTCCACCACCTTGCGCAGCAGGTCCCGCGATTTCGGCCCGGCGACGGCAAACTGCGCCCAGCCGTCGGTGGTGGAAATCATATGCACGTCCATGTTGGGCCACAGACACTGGCGGGCGAATTCCATCCGGCGGAAGACCAGAACGGCATTGGCCGTGGTCGTGGTCATCACATAATGGTTCTCGCCCAGCCGCGCGGTAGTGCCGTCATCGTAACAGATGCCATCCTCGCGCAGCATCAGCCCATAGCGCACCTTGCCGACCTTCAGGGTCGAGAAGGTGTTGGAATAGACCTTGTCGAGGAAGGCACCGGCATCGCGGCCCTTGATGTCGATCTTGCCCAGCGTGGTGACGTCGCAGATGCCGACCTTCTCGCGCGTGGTCTTGGCCTCGCGATCGACACTGTCGCGCCAGCCCTTCTCGTCACCCTGCACGTACCACTCCGCCCGCAGCCAGTTGCCGACATTGACAAAGCTCGCCCCGTGTTCCTCGGCCCATTTGTGCGATGGGGTCAGGCGGTAGGGGCGGAAATCCTTGCCGCGCGACCGGCCCGCCAGCGCACCCATCGGCACGGGCGTATAGGGCGGGCGGAAGATGGTGGTTCCGGTTTCCGGGATGCTCTTGCCGGTGCATTCGGCCATGATCGCCAGGGCCGGGATGTTCGCCGTCTTGCCCTGGTCGGTGGCCATGCCCAGCGTGGTATAACGCTTGAGCAACTCGACCGAGCGATAGCCCTCGCGATGCGACAGCTTCACATCCTTCACCGTCACATCGTTCTGCTGGTCGAGCCAGGCGCGCTTGCGGCTTTCCTTGACATACCAGAAGGCCACGCCTTCATGCGGTTCGTCCTCGGCATTGGGCGCTTCCGCCTGCACGGGCGTGAAGCCCAGATCGGAGATCTGCGCCTCGGCCTGCGCGCGGCCCTCGGCCAGGGCAGCGGCCAGCGTCATCGACCCGTTGGCGGCCCCCGCCACCGCCATGCCCACCGGCAGGCTGCCCGCCGGGACGAAAGCGTTGATGTCGTCGCGCCATTCCGGCCGGCCGCGCTGATGGCAGGTCAGATGCACCGCCGGGTTCCAGCCGCCGGACACCGCCAGACAGTCGACCGGCAGCACCTGACCATCGGTCAGGGTGATGGATTTCAGCCCCTTCCGGCCTACGGTATCGACCACGCTTGCCCCGCGGATATGCCGCACATCGGGCAGTTGGACGGGCGCGGCCCGGTCGCGGCAGTCGATCACCGCGCGCACATGCACGCCCTTCTCCGTCAGGTCCGCCGCCGTGCGCCAGCCGTCGTCGTTATTGGTGAAAACCGCCACCTCGCGCCCCGGCGCCACGCCGAAGCGGTTGACATAGGTCCGTACCGCGCCGGCCAGCATCACGCCGGGGCGGTCATTGTTGCCGAAGGCAATGGGCCGTTCGGTGCTGCCTGCCGCCAGAACCGCGCGCCTGGAATAGATCCGCCACAGGATCTGCCGGGGCTTGCCGCCGCTGTCGGCCAAATGGTCGGTGCAGCGCTCCAGCGCGCCATAGATGCCGTGATCGTAGGCGCCATAGACCGTGGTGCGGATCATCACGCGCACATTGTCCATCGCCGCAAGCTCTGCCATCGCCTGCGCCGCCCAGTCGGCGCCGGCCATGCCGTCCACTTCCAGCGTCTCGGCGGTCAGCCGGCCGCCCGGCTGGAAATCCTCGTCCGCCAGGATCACCCGTGCCCCGGTCCGGCCAGCGGCCAGTGCCGCGGCCAGTCCCGCAGGCCCCGCGCCGATCACCAGCAGATCGCAATGCAGAAAACCCTTGTCGTAGATATCCGGGTCTTCCTTCATCGACAGCCGCCCGAGACCGGCGGAGGAGCGGATCGCCGGCTCATAGAATTTTTCCCAGAAGGCTTTCGGCCACATGAAGGTCTTGTAGTAGAACCCTGCCGACAGGAAGGGCGACAGCCAGTCGGTCACCGCCATCAGGTCGTTTTCGAGCGAGCCGCGATGGTTCTGGCTGGTGGCGCGCAGACCGTCGAACAGCTCCACCATCGTGGCGCGGGTGTTGGGCTCCTGATGGGCGCCCGTGCGAAGTTGCACCAGCGCGTTGGGCTCTTCCGATCCGGCGGTAAAGATGCCGCGCGGCCGGTGATACTTGAACGACCGACCCACCAGCCGCTGGCCATTGGCCAGAAGAGCCGAGGCGAGCGTGTCACCCTCGAACCCCTTCAGGTGCTTGTCGTTGAAGCGGAACTTTATTTCCTTCGAGCGGTCGATCAGGCCGCCGCCGATGCGGTTGGGTTGAGTCATTTGTCCCGCCCCCTTTCGCGCGCCACATCGCGGGCGAGCTCTACATGTGTGATCTCGTGGGTCAGCGTGTTTCGCGTGACCACCAGCCATGACCGGTCGCCCTGCTCGTGATACCAGAGTTCGCGATGCTCTCCGGCCGGATTGTCACGCAGATAGCCGTAATCGTGGAACCGCTCCATCGCGTCCTCGGCCTGCCAGTCGGGCCGGTCGATCAGGCAGGCATCACCGAGATAGACGAATTCTGCGGCATCCCGCGGACCCAGAAGGGGGTGGTTGATGATCATGCGTCTGCCTCCGGGTGACCAGGAATTTTCGAAAATTCCTGGCAGTTTTCTTCGAAGAAAACTGGCGTTGTTTTGAGGGTCATCGCTATCTCCCTCAATGCAGGTTGGGCTGGTTGCCCACGCCCTTTTCGTCGATGATGTTGCCGGTGCGGAACCGGTCGAGCCGCATCTGCGTGGCCACCGGGTGCGGTTCGTCCTTGGCCAGCAGATGGGCATAGCAGTAGCCAGAAGCGGGCGTCGCCTTGAACCCGCCATAGCACCAGCCGCCATTGAAATAGAGCCCGTCGATATGCGTCTTGTCGATGAAGGGGGTGCCGTCCATCGACATGTCCATCACCCCGCCCCAGGACCGCAGCAGCCGCGCCCGCCCGATCATCGGCATGATCGCCATGCCGCCTTCGCACACGTCCTCGACCACCGGCAGGTTGCCGCGCTGGGCATAGGTGTTGTATCCGTCGATATCGCCGCCGAAGACAAGCCCGCCCTTGTCGGACTGGCTGACATAGAAATGGCCTGCTCCGAAGGTGATCACCCCAGGGAGAACGGGTTTCAGACCTTCGGAGACGAAAGCCTGCAGGACATGGCTTTCGATGGGCAGGCGCATCCCCGCCATGGCCGCGACCCGCCCCGAGGAGCCGGCCACGCACATGGCGACCTTCTTGGCACGGATCGGCCCGCGAGAGGTCTGAACCCCCCGGATGCGGCCGTTCTCGATATCCATGCCGGTGACTTCGCAGTTCTGGAGGATGTCCACGCCGCGGCTGTCGGCCCCGCGCGCATAACCCCAGGCCACCGCATCGTGCCGGGCGGTGCCGCCACGCCGCTGGAACAGTCCACCCTTGATCGGGAAGCGGGCATTGTCGAAATCCAGGAAAGGCAGCTCTCGCCGCAATTGCGCCGCATCGGCCAGTTCGGCATCGGCGCCGGCCAGAAACATGGCGTTGCCGCGCCGCACGAAGGCGTCGCGCTGCCCGTCGGTGTGGAAAAGGTTCAGGATCGAGCGCTGCGACACCATCGAGTTGTAGTTGGTGTCCTGCTCCAGATTCTCCCAGAGCTTCATCGACATCTCGTAGAAGGGCTCGTTTCCGGGCAGAAGGTAGTTCGACCGGATGATCGTGGTGTTCCGCCCGATATTGCCCGAGCCGAGCCAGCCTTTCTCCAACACCGCGACATTGCGCAGGCCGAATTCCTTCGACAGGTAATAGGCGGTGGCCAGCCCGTGCCCGCCGCCTCCGATGATGACGATGTCGTATTCCGGTTTCGGCTCCGGCTCGCGCCAGGCGGGCTTCCAGCCCTTGTTGCCGGTCAGGCCTTCCATGAATATCCGGAATGCAGAATAGCGCATCTGGCGATGTCCTTTTTCGAGTCGTGCCCAGCATCGCGCGGAACGCGGTCGTGGACTTTTCCAAAACGGTCGAATACATGTCCGTTATGGCCGCAATTGGTTCAAATCCCGTCACCACCCGGCGAATCGGCGTGCTGCCCGTCGAAGGCTTCGCGATGATGTCCTATGCCGCGCTGGTCGAGCCGATGCGCGCGGCGAACCTTCTGGCCCGCCGCGAGCTTTACCAGATGATCAACATCTCGGCCGATGGCACGCCGGTGCGCAGCTCCGGCGCGGCGGTGGTGTTGCCGCAGGCGGCGGTGGGCGACAGCCTGTCGCTCGACTATCTCTTCGTGGTGGCCGGCGGCGACCCCACCACCTATTCCGACCGCGCGGTGATGAACTGGCTGTCGCGGATGGCGCGCGAGGGCGTGCCGCTGGGGGGCGTGTCGGGCGGGCCGATCATCCTCGCGCGCGCCGGGCTGATGGGCGGGCGGCGGATGACGGTGCACTGGGAACATGTTGCTGCCCTGGCCGAGATCTCGCCGCATCTTCTGATCGAACGCTCGCTCTATGTGATCGACCGCGACCG
>JAUIBJ010000150.1 GCA_030428025.1 Alphaproteobacteria bacterium | reverse complement strand
GCCAGAATGGCCTTGCGCAGGATCTCGGCCAGCGTTCCCGCCACCAGCCCGATCAGCGGGTTTCCGGCCACGGTCGCCACCGCGGTCAGCGCAATCACCGGTCGGCAGGAGGGCATGGCGTCGAACAGCCGGCGGCTGGTGGCGAGTTCGGCCGCGGCGATCAGCAGAAGCGCCCCGAGGGTGGCGGCGGGCACCGCAGACAGGGCCATGCGTTGCAGGTCGTCCGGCAGCAGCGCCAGACAGAGAAGACCCGCGCCCAGCATCAACGGTGCGCCGCCGCTGCGCGCCCCGAAGCGACGATGCGCGGCCACGCCCCCGGCGCCGTGGCACATGGGCAGGGCGCCAAGGGGAGACAACAGCAGGTTGGCCGCGCCGGATGTCAGGCAGAGACGGCGTGGCGTCACCCGGGCGGCACGAGCGCCAAAGCTGTCCTGCGCGACCAGCGCGGTCAGGACAACGGCATTGGTCAGGGTCAGCGCCAGTTGCGGCAGGGCCAGTTCGGTCACCGCGACGCGCAGGTCATCGGCCGTGGGGACAGGCACCGGCCAGCCGCCCGGCGCCCCGGCGGTCAGGTCCGGAAGGGCGTCATGCCCCAGAACCTGCCCCACGACGACGCCGAAAAGGATCGTGGCCAGCGCGGCATGCGTTCCCAGCCGCAGACACGCCGCCGCCAGCCCCAGCGACAGCGCCCCTACAAGCGGCTGGTCGGCCATCAGACCCAACGCGATCCATCCAAGGGCTAGCCCCAGCCCGAGCTGTAGCCCCGCCAGCACGGATTGCGGGACCAGACGGGCGATCCGGTCGATCAGCCCGCTGCCCCCGAGCAGCAGAAGCGCGGCCCCGATCAGCACGCCGCTCAATGCCACGGAGGCGGGCGTGACCTCGCTCACCAGCAGCACTGCGGCGATGGCCTTCATCGGTTGCACCGGCACCGGCAGACCGTAGATCAGGCCTGTGGCGATATAGAACAGCGCGAAACCCAGCAGAACCTGCGGCGCCGACAGACCGGCCAGCGCAATCGCCCCGATCGTCAGCGGCAAAAGCGTGCCCAGATCGCCGAGCGCGCCGTTCAGTTCGCGCAGGTCGAAGCGGAACCGGCCTGTCGCATCGTCGCTCATCGCGTCGTCCTTCTTCGTCCGCGGCCGCCTCGGGCCGAACGGCAGAGTTGAAATCCCCCGTTCAGATCATACCGTATACCGAAACCGCAACCTATGGGGAGAAACATGCAATGAAACTGAGTGCGCGCAACAAGCTGACCGGGACGGTGGTGTCGATTGACAAGGGTGCCGTGAACTCGACTGTCCATATCGACCTGGGCGGCGGCAGCATCGTGACGGCGATGATCACCAATGCCTCGGTCGACGATCTGGGGCTTGAGGTGGGAAAGACAGCCTATGCGATCGTGAAGGCATCGGACGTCATCGTCGGGGCCGACTGACGGTCCAGAGATGGCAGGCAGACCTTCCGGCCCGAGCCGGTGGTCTCGACGGTGACGGGGATGCCGTAGACCGCGCTGAGCGTGTCGTCGGTCAGCACCGCGTCGGCAGGGCCTTCGGCGAAGGTCCGGCCCGCCTTCATCAGAAGGACATGGGCGTTCAGGGCAAAGGCCTGATCGGGATCATGGGTGGACATGATCACGCCGCGGCCGTCCGCGGCCGCGCCCTCGGCGAGCGTGGCGATCTGTGCCAGCACCTGCGCCTGGTTGCCGAAATCGAGGCTGGCGGTGGGTTCGTCCATGACGATGAGCTGCGCCTCCTGAGCCAATGCCCGGGCGATCAGCACGAGTTGGCGCTGACCGCCCGAAAGGCGCGCATAGTCGCGATGGGCGAGATCCGCGATCCCCAGCCTCTCCAGTGCCTGAAAGGCACAGGCGCGGTCATGCCGCCCGGGCTGGCCGAAAAGCCCGAGACGCGCCGTGCGTCCCATCAGCACCACCTCCAGTGCCTCGAATGGAAAGGGCGGCGCGTGGGCTTGCGGCACATAGGCGATCTGGCGGGCGATCGCGGCGCGCGACTGTGCCGACAGGGGTTTGCCGCCGAGCGCCACCGTGCCCGACAGGGCGGGCAGAAGCCCCAGCAGCGTGCGGAACAGCGTGGTCTTGCCGCAGCCGTTCGGCCCCAGAAGGCAGAGGATATCGCCCCCGGCCACCCGAAGGCCCAGCCCGCTGCCGATTTCCGTCGGGCCGTAGCCGATGGCAAGATCCCGCGCCTCCAGCATCACGACCATCCCCGCCGCCCCCGCGCCAGCAGCCAGACGAAGAAGGGCGCGCCGATCACCGCCGTCAGGATGCCCAGCGGCACCTCGGCCTGCGCCATCGTTCGTGCCAGCGTGTCCACGATCAGCAGGTAGCCCGCGCCGATCAGGACGGACGCGGGCAGGAGCCTGCCGAAACCCGGCCCCACCAGCATCCGCGCGATATGCGGAATCACCAGCCCGACCCAGCCGACGACGCCCGCCAGCGCCGTGACGCTGGCGGTGATCAGCGTGGCCGCCGCAATCACCAGGAAGCGCGTGCGCCCGGCCTCGACGCCCAGGGCGCGGGCCTCCTCGTCGCCGAGGCTCAGCACGTTGATCCGCCAGCGCAAGAGCGCCAGCGGCACGAGCCCCACCAGGACCGCTGGCAGGGCCGGAAGGATGTCGTCCGTAGTGATCGCGGCAAGCGAGCCCAGAAGCCAGAAGGTGATGGCGGGCAACTGGTCGTAGGGGTCGGCCATTACCTTCAGCAGCGAGGTCGCCGCCCCGGCCAGCGCGCCGATCACCACGCCGATTAGCACCAGTGTCAGCGTCCGGTCGGTGTTGCGGACCAGCGAGGCGACCAGCGTGACGACGGCCACCGCCGCCATGCCGCCGGCGAAGGCCGAGGCCTGGATCGCGGCCACGGGCAGCGACAGGAATATCCCGGTCACCGCACCCAGCCCCGCGCCTGCCGACACGCCGAGGATGTCGGGTGAGACCAGCGGGTTGCGAAAGAGCGCCTGATAGCTGGCCCCGGCGGCGGCCAGCGCCGCGCCCACCAGCACTGCCGCTGCCACGCGCGGCAGGCGGATGTTCCACACCACGATCTGCGCCTGCGCGTCGCCCCGGCCGATGAGCGCGGCCAGTGTCTCGCCGGGGGTCAGCGCATAGGGCCCGATCATCATGGCGCCGAAGGCCAGCAGGGCGAGCGTCCCAGTCAGCGCCCCCGTCAGCGTCACGAGGGGCCGCCGCGAGGTCATTCCGGCGGTCGTCCCTCGGCCCATTCCAGCAGCCTTTCCAGCTCTTCGTCGCTCAGATCGACATGGTAATACACATCGTAGAACCTGCGGGTCTCGTCGCGCAGATCGCCCTCCCACCTGTCGGGATAAAGCAGCCCCGCCATCCAGATCAGCCCCATCATCCGGTTGAGCGAGGGTGGTCGGTCGATCCAGCCGAAAGGCGCCGTGGGCGACAGGTGGACCCGCCCGTCGCGCACCGCCTCGATGCCCTGCCAGAGCGGATCGTCGAAGACCCGGGCGAAAAAGTTCCTGTCCCATGTCACGATGATTTCCGGGTCGGCGACGATCACCTGTTCCATCGAGGCCTGCACAAGCCCGCGGGTCCGGCCGCCATCGTCGGCCACATTGCGCCCGCCCGCGCGCTCGATGATCTCGGTGTTGATCGAGCCCTTCATGCCGGTTTCCAGCCCCTCGGGCCCGCGGGCGAGGTAGACGCGGGGGCGGTCGGCCTCGGGTACGCCCTCCAGGATCGCGTCGATCCGGCCGAAGGTGGCTTCCACGTCCCGGGCCAGCGCCTCGCCCCGGTCCGGCACGCCGAGCGCTTCGCCCACGACGCGAAGCGCCTCGGGCGTGTTCTCGAACCGGCCATCGATCAGGATATAGGGAATGCCGGTCTGCGCCTGAACCCGGTCGGCGAGGTCGACATAGGTGTCGCGCACCGACCCGAAGTCGAGGATGAGATCGGGTGCGATCGCCAGAACCCGTTCGAGATTGGCCTCGCCGCCGCGCCCCGTCAGTCGCCCGGTCTCGGGCAGGTCGCGGTAGGGTTCGGCGATATAGGCGCGCTCCTCGGGGCGCAGGGCGCGGGGCCAGCCGGTCAGCGCCTCGGGCTTCATGATGTAGACGAGGATCGAGGCGGGCGGGCCGGCGGCGAAGACACTGCTCACCTCATCGGGGATATCGACGATGCGCCCGGCGCTGTCCGTGATCGTGCCGGCGGTTGCGGGCGCGGCGAGAAGCGAGAGGATCAGAACCAGGTATCGCATGTCGTCCTTCACCTCCTGACCGGTTCCGCCAATACTGGGCAAAATCCTCTCCGAAGGCCAGCCACGATCTTCGCGGCGCGACACCGGGCGGGGCCGGCCGTCTTCGGGACGCGGCTACCCGCCTTGCATCGACTAACCGTGGCGCTGGAAAAGGACGCTCCGGCCATCGCGCAGAAGGAGGCGCGTCTCGAAGGCTTCGCGTGTTTCGCCCATCTCCATCCCCGGAGAGCCGACCGGCATGCCCGGAACCGTCAGGCCGAGCGCCTCCGGCCGTTCGCGCAGCAGGCGGTCGATATCGCCGGCGGGTACATGCCCCTCAATCACATACCCCTCCACGAATCCGGTGTGGCAGGAGGCCAGATCGGCGGTGACCCCGGCCTTTGCCTTGAGCGCATAGAGCGTGTCCTGATCGACATCCCGCACGTCTACGGCAAAGCCCGCGCGCGTGACATGATCGACCCAGGCCGAGCAGCAGCCGCAGGTGGGCGACTTGTAGACCTCGATGCGCGCGGGTGCAGCCCATACGGGGCGGGCGAGGGCGGCCGACCCGAGGGCGGCGAGGAGGAAGTGTCGTCGGTGCATTTGGGTGTCTCCGGTCTGTTTCGGGGTGCGGCGAGGTGTCCGCTCAGGCGACGCGCAGCCAGGTCATCATTCCGGCGGCGGAATGTTCAAGCATGTGACAATGCAGCAGCCAGTCGCCGGGGTTGTCGGCGACAAAGGCGATCTCGGCTATCTCGCCACGGTCCATCAGCAGCGTGTCGCGCAGGGGGCCGGTACTGCCATCCGTCAGAATCTGCCGGAAATGGTGCCCGTGCAGATGCATCGCGTGCGGCCACGCGGTGTCGTTGGTCATGGCAATGCGGATCGTCTCGCCCCGCGCCGCCTCGATCAGCGGTGCCTCGGGCATATCCGCCATGCCGCCCAGGGCCCAGGTCTTGCCGACGGCCGCCAGGTCGCGCATCTCCGTCATCCGGCCGTCCAGCATGGCGGCCTGCATTCTCCCCATGGCACCGCCCTCCATCAGCAGATCCACCCGGCGCGCCTGGTCGAGCGGCCCGAGGTCAGGCAGCTTGTTGGGCGGAAGCGCGGCCGGATCGGGCCGGCGCGCGGTGCGCGCGACACCGCGCACGGGAAAACTGGCAAGGGCATAGCCGCCATCGCGCTCGAAGCTGACAAGCAGGGCCTCGACCCCGTCCTCGGCTGTGACATCGACGATCAGATCGGCCCGCTGGGCGGGCGCAAGCGTCACCCGCTTCAGCGGTTCCGGCGCCGCAAGCGGCATCCCGTCGAGCGCCACGACCCATCCCTCCAGCCCGCGGGTTTCCAGCGCGAAGATGCGGGCATTGGCGGTGTTCGCCAGCCGCAGGCGCAAGCGGGCGAACCGGCCCACCTCGCGTGACCAGGCGCCATCGCCGTTCACGGTGATCCAGTTGCCGATCCGCCCGGCATGGGCGCGGTCGTGCAGGTTCCCGAACCCGCCCGCGATCTGCGCGTCGTCGGTCAGGCGCCAGTCGTCGATCAGCAGCACCTCGTCGAGATCGACCGGGGGTGCTGCCTCCGGCTCCTCCACGACAAGCGCGCCGTAAAGTCCGCGCGCCATCTGTTCCCAGCTACGGTTATGCGGGTGATACCAGTAGGTTCCGGCATCCGGCACCGTGAAGTCGTACAGGAAGCCGTCCCCCGGCGCGACCGCGTCCTGCGTCACCCCGGGGACGCCATCCATAGCATTGTCGATGCGGATCCCGTGCCAGTGCACGCTGGAGGGCTGCGGCAATTCGTTGACGAAACGCCGGGCGATCCGCGCGCCCTGCGGCACCCGCAGCACCGGCCCCGGCACGGTGCCGCCATAGGCCCAGACATCGGTTTCCGGGTATTCGGCCGGGGCCAGACGGGCGCGGGCGGGGCGGGCGACAAGCGGCTCTGCCGTCGCGGCCCGGCCGGCCTGCGGCACCCACAGGCTTGCGGCGGTGCCGAGAAGCGCGTGATTGAACCGTCGGCGGGTCAGTTGCGTCATGGGTGGCCTCGATGAAAGACGACTGCCGGGAAGATAGGGTTTCCCGTTACTGGAAGGTCAAGGGGCGATCCGGCGCTTGACCTTGCGTAACCCCAGCCGCGCCCGTGCTGCCCGTCACGGGAAGGCGGCGAAGAATTCGGCGATCCTTGCATTGGCGGCCTCCGGAACTTCGAGATGCACGAAATGGCCCGCGCCTTCGGCAATCTCGACCGTGGCCCGGGCGAAATAGTCGGGCACCGTGTCCGACCACTCGGGCGGGATGATCGGGTCGTGCCGGCCCCAGAAGAACCGCGCCGGGGCCCCGATCTTCGGCAGGTCGGGGGGTCCGTCGCGCACCAGCGCCATACGGGCGGCATGGGTGGCACGGTACCAGGCGAAGCCGCCGGCGATGTTGCCGGGCTTCATGAAATTGTCGACGAAGGGCGCGACCAGCCCGTCGAGTGCGCCGGGCACATGAGCCCAGTGCCGCAGCATCCCCTCGAAGAAAATGCGGCAGGTCTCGTGGTCATGCCCGACCAGCGCCTCGGCCCAGGGTTGCTGGTTGAAGGACTGGTACCAGATCTCGCGCACATGGCCGGGCGCGACCCAGCGGCGGCCGATACCCGGATGGGGCCCATTGAAGAAGAACAGGCCCGTGACCCGGGCCGGGGCGGCGCGGGCGATGGACTGGGCCACATAGGCGCCCACGTCATGGGCGACAATCCCGAACCGGTCGAGCCCCAGCCCATCGGCGAGCGCGAGGATGTCGCGGGCGTGATCATCGGGCCCGAACGCCTCGTTCCCTGCCCGTGCCGTATCGCCGAACCCCCGCAAATCCGGCGCGATTACATCGAAGCCCCGGGCGAGGGAAGGAATGTTGCGATGCCAGCCCCACCAGAATTCTGGCCAACCGTGCAGCAGGATCAGGGCCCGACCGGTGCCCTCACGTACATAATGCATTTCCACGTTGCCCACGGCAGCGTGCCCGTGCCGCCAGTCTCCGCCCGGCAGAAGGTCGCGCGTCAACGGGCCTGTCCTCTGCCCGCGCGGCCGCTGATGGCGTCTGCCGATGGCGGCGTTCCCTTGCCTGTGCTCCGTCGCATTTCCGTCGTCCCTTTCGTCTGCCGCCCCTCCTTCAGCCGGAGGCCGGGCCGCTCCGGAAGACCTTGCCACAGTCCGCCCGCCTCGGACAGGGCAGGGGCGGGGAAAGTTGTCGGGCCGGCGTGCGGGCATTGCCACAGGCAACTTCGGATGGCATGTTCGACGATTATGTCGTTTGCCCGCCCC
>JAUIBJ010000149.1 GCA_030428025.1 Alphaproteobacteria bacterium | reverse complement strand
CTTCGCCCGCCGAAACCGGCCGCTATCTGGCCGGGGGCGCGATGATGGGCTTTGGCGGGGCACTGGCGGGCGGCTGTACCGTGGGTGCGGGCCTTTCGGGCGTGCCGACACTGGGCCTCTCGGCGATACTCGCGCTGGCGGCCATCTGCGCGGGCGCGTTGGCCGCCGAACGGGCCCTGCGCCCCGCCCCGGCAAGCCCCCTGCTGCATCCCGCCGAGTAAGTCTTGCGCTGACGGCCCGTGCCGCTAGGATGCAGTCCGCATTTCCGGCAAAGGCAGGCGGCATGACGCGCTATATCTACAAGGTGATCCCGGCCCCGTCCAAAGGGCGCAAATCCCCCGGCGTCAAGGGCGCCGAGGCCCGCTTCGCCCACGGGCTGGAAGAGGCGATGAACGAGATGGCGGCGGAGGGCTGGGAATACCTGCGTGCCGACATCCTGCCCAGCGAGGAACGCCAGGGCCTGACCTCCACCGCCACGGTCTATCGCAGCGTCCTTGTCTTCCGGCGCCCGGCCGAGCAGGAACGCGCCGAGGCGAAACGCACGCGTGCAGAGCGGGCAGAACCGGTCGCACCGTCCCGCCCGCCCGAGGCGCCCGAGACGATCCGCCCCTCAGCCCCTGCCAACCTGCCCGAACCGGCGGTGCACCGCGAATCCACGCCCGAAGAGCCGCGCTTTCGCCGCATGCCGCCCCTGACCGCCCAACGCGCCGGGCGCGACGCCGAGGCGGGGGAACCGGAGCCGGTCGAGGAAGGAACACCGCAAACGGAGACCCGCGAGGACAAACCGCAGGAGACGCCCGCGCCTGACTGGGACGCGCCGCAGGAAGCCGACACCGCGCAGGAAAACGCCGAGACCGATCCACCCGAAGAGGGCGAGGATACCCCCCGCGCATGACCGCTCCCGGCCAGCCGGGCCTTGCGGCTTCCCGCCGTCATCCCCATTTTTTGCAAACTGCCCCCTTCAATTTACCGCCCGATAATCTAAACTCTCCGCTCTGACTCGCAGAGGGTAGTTCCATGTCCAAGACCGATCCCTTCGGATTCGATATCTCCGTCAGCGCCTCGAAAAAGAAAAACCCCCGTGGCCGCCGTGGCATGTCCGGCGCCTCGGAAACTTCGAGGCGTGTCTGCGAAAAGGAGGGCTGCACCGAGCCTGGCAAGTACCGTGCGCCCAAGGCGCCGGACGTGCTCGACGATTTCTACTGGTTCTGCAAGGATCACGTGCGCGAATACAATCTGAAGTGGAACTTCTTCGACGGCACGACAGAGGCCGAGATCAACGCCCAGATGTCGAAGGACAAGGTGTGGGAGCGCCAGACCCGCGCCTTCAACGACCCCGAGACACGCGCCTGGGCGCGGCTGGGCATAGAGGACCCGCATCAGGTGCTGGGCGGAAATGCCACCCAGAATCCCGGCAAGAACCGATCGGGCCAGCGCAAGCTGCCGCCCACCGAACGCCGCGCGCTGGAGATCCTCGAGGCCGAGGATACGTGGTCGAAGGCCGAGATCCGCAAGGCCTACAAGGCGCTGATCAAGGTGTTGCACCCCGACATCAACGGCGGCGACCGCAGCCAGGAAGAGCAGTTGCAACAGGTGGTCTGGGCCTGGGACCAGATCAAGCCAAGCCGAAATTTCAAGTAGACCGACCTATCCCGGCGCCGCCAAACGCCGTGCGCCCAGCCGGGGATGCAGCGACGCCGCCAGCCCCCAGCAGAGCCCCAGCGCCGCCGCCCCCACCACGAAAACGCCCGCCACCGGCGCGGCCAGCAGCACCAGCCACGCCGCACCCGGCGTGAGGATGCCCGAGACGTCGCGAAAGCTGGCGTAGACAGCCGACATCTCGGTGCGTTCCGAAGGCTTGACCGCCATCAGGAAAGGGAGCCCCGCGCAGATGTCGAGCAGAACCAGGAAGGCCGAAGCCGCGAAGAGCGCGGCCAGCGCCGGAAGCGGCGTGGCGCTCAGACCCCAGCCGGCCAGAAAGCACAGCGCGGCGCAGGCAAAACCGGTGCGCACGGCGATGCGCACGGTGCGCCGCTGCATCCAGCGCAGCATGATGGGCGTAAGGAACAGGATCGCATTGGTGGCCGACAGCATGATACCGCCGGTCTGGTCGCTCAACCCGCTTTCGACCGCGTAGATCGGCAGGTAGACGATATAGATCCACCAGCCGCAGGAGCGGATCACCGCGAAGGTCCAGCCCGTCACCAGCCGCGGCTGGGCGAAAAAGCGACCCAAATAGCGCAGCGGGTTGGCAGCAGGCCGGCGCGCCCGGGTGATCAGCTTGCCATTGCCGAGCCGCATGACCGCGAACACCCCCAGCAGGGCCGCCACCGCCGCCGCCGACAAAAGGAAGGGGGCCGGACGCCACCATTCCATCAGAATCACCCCCGCCACCGGCCCGACGGTCCAGCCGAGCGCACTGTAGAACATGCGCAGGGTTTCGCAGCGGCCCAGCTCCACCCGCTCGACATAGTCCAGCACGTAGGCGTTGAAACAGACAAAGAGTGACACCGTTGCGACGGTGGTCAGCACCAGCGCCACCACCACGCCGGATGTGCCGCCCGCCGCGGCGCAGAGCGTGCCGGCGAGATAGGTCAGCGCCGCGGCGGCATAGAGCCAGCGTCGCGGGATGTACCGGTTGAGCCAGGGCACCAGAAGCCCCGCGCAGAGCGACAGCAGGCCCGTTAGGAAATAGACTTCCGACACGAGCTTTGCATCGCCCAGTGCGGCATAGACCGACAGCGGAAAGACCGAAACGAGCAGGCCGCGCGCCACCGCCTCGACCCCGGCCAGCAGCGCGAAGCCGCGCAAAGAGGGCGCTGGCGCATGGCGCAGCCATTCGGGTATGCGGCGCTCGAACATGATCCCTCCGCCGAACATTGTCGTATGTCGAGATTGGGCGCGCCGCCGGTCTTGTCGCCTCCATTCGCGACCCCAGGGTCGGAAACGGACCCCGGCCCGTGCAAACGCGGAACGGCCGCCCGGACGGACGGCCGTCTTGAATGTGCCGAAAGGGGCGGCGTCAGGCCGGCTTGAACACCAGGCTTACGCCGTTCAGACAGTGCCGCTTGCCAGTGGGCTTGGGTCCGTCGTTGAAGATATGGCCCAGATGGCTACCGCAGCGGCGACAGTGCACTTCGGTGCGCGGATAGATCAGCTTGTAATCCGTCTTGGTCTCCACCGCGCCCGGCAACGATTGCCAGAAGCTGGGCCAGCCGGTGCCGCTGTCGAACTTGTGCTCGGAAGAATAAAGCGCCAGATTGCAACCCCGGCAATGATACATGCCCTCGGCATAATTCTTGTCGAGCGGCGAACTTCCGGCGGGCTCGGTCGCCTCCTTTCGCATGACCGCATATTGCAGATCGGTCAGCATGGCGCGCCATTCGGCATCCGTGCGCGTCACCTCGAATGTCTGTGCGGCCGAACTCGCGCCCGCGAGGTGCGACAGGGTCAGCGCGGTGCCCCCCAGAAGCACGGTTGCGATAAATCCACGGCGTCCCATTGTGACTCTCCCTTTCGGCTCTGTCCTGAAGATGCGGCCTTCAGGGCGGCGCGACAAGGGCGCCGCCCTGCTTGATCAAGCGATCGTTATTGCGGCACGGGCGGCAGGATCACCGTGTCGACCACATGAATAACGCCGTTCGACTGATCGACATCCGCGATGGTCACGTTGATCGTCTGGCCGCGCTGGTCGGTCAGGGTGATTTGGTCGCCGTCATAGCGCGCCTGCAGTTCGCAACCGCCCACCGTGGGCACGATATGCATGCCGCCATCGTCGTCGATCATGCCCTTGATCGCCATCGACATGGCATCGGCCGCGACCACGTGGCAGGTCAGGATCTGGGTCAGCTTGTCCTTGTATTCGGGCTGCATCAGCGCCTGAAGCGTCGCGTCGGGCAGCTTGTCGAAGGCCGCATCGGTCGGGGCGAAGACGGTGAAGGGCCCCTCGCCCGACAGGGTGTCGACCAGACCCGCGGCCTTCACCGCGGCGACCAGCGTCTCGTGATCGGCCGAATTCACGGCATTCTCGACGATGGTCTTGTCGGCATACATCGGCGCGCCACCCACCATGGGATTGGCGGCGAAAGCGGCGGCGGCCAGCGCGGTGGCGGCGGCGGCAGAGCTGGTAGCGAGCAGGAATTTGGCAAACATGAAAGCGTCTCCTCTGTTGCTTTTGGCTTCGGGCGGTGCTGCCCGAATGCCCTCAGCCACGAAGCGGCGAGGAGAAAGTTTCAGGGGGCGACGAAAATTTCCGCCTCGATCACGATTCCGTGATCGGACCGGCGGCAACAACCGGCCCGGTGGGCGCGCCGGTGGGCGAGCCGCCGGGCGGCTCGTCGGAGATGGCCAGCACGCCGCCATCGAGCACAGCGCGCAGATCGTCTGTCACCTGCACGACGGTCACCGGGTCGTCGGACAACAGGCCCAGCGAGACCGGTGCCGCGTCGCCCGCGATCAGCCACAGCTCCAGCGAGCGGCCGGGCGTGGCGGCCCCCTCGCGGCGGTCGAGGTAGAGCGCATCGCTTTCGGCGTCGTAGGCGGCGGCCACGACGAAACTGCCATCCTCCGCCGCGATCCGGGCGGTATAGGCGGGATCGGAGGGCGGTGCCGGCGGCCGGTCGAACAGCTCGGGGCCGACATAGAGCCCCAGCGCCAGCACGGCCACGGCAAGCCCCGCCAGCCCGAAGCGGTCCCAGAGGCCGTGCCGGCGGCGTATCTCGTCGGGGTAGAGCCGGTGCTCGATCTTCGGCAGCAGCGAGGCGGGCGGGGCAACCGGCGCCACCTCCTCGGTCATCGCGGCCAGATCCTCGGCCCAGGCGGCATAGATCGCGCGCAGTTCGGGTTCGGAGGCCAGACGCAACTCGAACGCCGCCGACTCGTCGTCGGACAGCAGGCCCAGCGCATATTCGCCGGCAAGGACGATGTCGTCGTCCCGGTCTGGCGTCTCGTCGCTCATCGCGACAGGCACTCCCTCAGTTTCAGCAGGCTGCGACGCAGCCATGTTCGCATCGTGTTCAGCGGCACCTCGAAATGCGCCGCCAAGTCGGCATAAGTGTCGCCGTCAAGATAGGCACGGCGAACGGCTTCTGCATGCCGGTCGTCCAGTTCGCCGAAACAGCCCGACAGCCGCTCGCGGTCGGAGCGCCTAACTGCCTCGGCTTCCGGCCCGGGGCCGGGGTCGGCCAACGCCTCGTTCAGCATCTCGGCCGACTGCACCGGCCGGGCGCGGCGCTTGCGGTCGATCGCCGCATTCCGCGCGATGGTGATCAGCCATGTCATCGGACTCAGACCGTTGACACGATACCGCTCGGCATTGTTCCAGACCTTGATATAGATCTCCTGCAGGACGTCCTCAGCCTCGGCCCGGTCCTCCAACACACGCAGCACCACGCCGAAAAGTTTCGCCGAGGTGCGCGCATAGATTTCTCGGAAGGCCTGACGGTTGCCCATGGCCATCCGCGCGATCAGGTCTTCGATTTCCTGCAACTCCGAGGACATTGGATTCCCATAACAGGTTCAGGCGGAAATAGCCCGCCTTGCATGGGGGTCCAGCAAAACCGCGTCCCCCCCTTGCCCTTTCCGGCGTTATGTTGCACCACGTGGCGAAATTGAGACCAGCGCGAAGGACCCGGCCTATGGCGGATGGCAGCATCGACACCAAAGCGAGACCGACCGAGGAACTCTCGGTGCGCGACGTGTTCGGAATCGATACCGACATGATCGTGAAAGGGTTCGAGGAACGAACCGACCGGGTGCCGGAACTCGACAGCACCTACAAGTTCGATCCCGACACCACGCTGGCCATTCTGGCAGGCTTTTCCCATAATCGCCGGGTGATGATTCAGGGCTATCACGGCACCGGCAAGTCGACCCATATCGAACAGGTCGCGGCCCGGCTGAACTGGCCCGCCGTGCGCGTGAACCTCGACAGCCATATCAGCCGGATCGACCTTATCGGCAAGGATGCGATCAAGCTGCGCGACGGCAAGCAGGTGACCGAGTTTCACGAGGGCATCCTGCCCTGGGCGCTGCGCAATCCCGTGGCCATCGTCTTCGACGAATACGATGCCGGCCGGGCGGATGTGATGTTCGTCATCCAGCGGGTGCTGGAACATGACGGCAAGCTGACGCTGCTCGATCAGAACGAGATTATCACGCCGCATGCCTGCTTCCGCCTCTTCGCCACCTCCAACACGGTGGGCCTGGGCGACACCACAGGGCTTTACCACGGCGTGCAGCAGATCAACCAGGCGCAGATGGACCGCTGGTCGATGGTGGCAACGCTCAACTATCTCAGCCACGATGCCGAAACGGCGATCGTGCTGGCCAAGAACCCGCTTTTCAACAATGAAAAGGGCCGGCGCACGATCAGCCAGATGGTGACCGTGGCCGACCTCACCCGCACGGCCTTCATGAACGGGGATCTTTCCACCGTCATGAGCCCGCGGACGGTGATCAACTGGGCGCAGAATACCCATATCTTCCGCGATGTGGGATATGCCTTCCGCCTGACCTTCCTCAACAAATGCGACGAGTTGGAGCGCCAGACGGTGGCGGAGTTCTATCAGCGCTGCTTCGACGAGGAACTGCCCGAAAGCGCGGCGAGCATCAGCCTGGGCTGATGCACCCGTGGCGGCGCCACGAAAGGCCGCCGCCTGCCTCGGCAATGTCGTGAAATGCGCCTTGTCAGGCCGAGCGGCGCGCAGGCGCCACGCGCCCCAGCGACCAGGCCCGCGCCGCCGCTCCGAAGGCCTGAAACAGCGCCCGGCTGACCGGATCGGCCGCGGCGTTGTATTCGGGATGCCACTGCACCGACAGCGAAAAGCCCGGCGCATCCTTGACATAGATCGCCTCGGGCGTGCCATCGGGCGCGTAGCCGTCGATCACCACGTCGCGGCCCGGGTCGACCACGCCCTGACCGTGCAGGGTGTTGGTCATCACCTCTTCCTCGCCCAGCAGCCGGTGAAAGACGCCGCCGGGGGTGAAGCGCACAGTATGCCGCAGGGCAAATTTCTCCTCCAGCGTGCCATCGGGCGGCATGCGGTGGTTTTCCCGCCCCGGCAGTTCGCGAATCTCGGGGTGCAGCGTGCCGCCAAGGGCCACGTTCACCTCCTGAAACCCGCGGCAGACGCCGAAGAAGGGCTGTCCGCGCTCCAGGCAGGCCCGCACCAGCGGCAGGGTAATCGAGTCGCGTTCTCGATCGAATTCGCCGTGCGCCTCGGTGGGCTCGTGGCCGTATTCCTCGGGATGCACATTGGGTCGGCCACCGGTCAACAGAAAGCCATCGCAGACCTCCAGCAACTCGGCCACCGACACGAAACACGGATCCGTAGGCACGATCATGGGAATGCAATCTGCCACCTGCGCCACCGCGTCGGAATTCATCTTGCCACCCGCATGAACGGGGTAGCTGTCGTCGATGAGGTAACTGTTACCGATGATACCGATGATCGGGCGGGTCATGGGGGCCTTGTGTCTGTTCGTGATAGAGAATGTCTATCCGCCCGCAGCATATAACA
>JAUIBJ010000148.1 GCA_030428025.1 Alphaproteobacteria bacterium | reverse complement strand
CAGCCATGCCCCGTCTCGACCACGTCGATATGGGAGTTGAAATGCACGCACTGGCCTTTGGACTTGCCCTCCCGTCGCGCGACGATGTTCCAGCGCGGGTGGCGGTCGCTATCGCCGAGCGCCCCCTCGGCGCGGATGAGCTCCGTTTGGAATCCCGCCCGCAACAGGCGGCGGTCCAGGTAATCGCAGATCTCGCGATAGTTCAGTCCCGGTGGGTTCAAGGTGGGGATACGGATGAGATCCTGCAACAGAGCGACGAGATCGTCGCGCCGGGCCTCGATTTCCGCGATAAGCCTGTCTGCGGCGGTCATGGCTTGCTCCCCCCTGCCCAACCTTCACCGTAGCACCGGAGGGGCGAATAACGAAAGCGCGCATTGCGGGATGAACCTATGGCGCCGGCTTTCAGATGCGCGGCGGCCTGCGACCACTGTTTCGCGCGGGTGCATCAAGCGGACGCTTGGAAAAGGGACTCTGGGGCGCCGTCCGAGCTAAACCGCCCCCTCCACCGCCTCCCGGATCGCCCGGATGTTCTTGCCATAGATCTCCGGCTTGTCCACCGACCCGCCCCGGAACACCGCCGAGCCCGCCACCAGCACATCCGCCCCGGCCGCCACCACGGCAGGCGCGGTCTCGGGGGTGATGCCGCCATCCACCTGGATGTGAATGGGCCGGTCGCCGATCATCTCTCGCAGGCGCCGCGTCTTCTCCACCCCCGAGGGGATGAACTTCTGCCCGCCGAAACCCGGGTTGACCGTCATCAGGAGAACCATGTCGACCGTATCCAGCAGGTATTCGATGCTCTCCAGCGGCGTTGCAGGGTTGAGAGAGACGCCCGCCATCTTCCCCGTCGCCTTGATCGCCTGCATGGTCCGGTGAATATGGCTTTCGGCCTCCACATGGGCGGTGATCATGTCCGCGCCGGCCTCGGCATAGGCCTCGATATAGGGGTCCACCGGCGAGATCATCAGATGTACGTCCATGAAGGTCTTCACATGGTGTCTGAACGCCCGGACAGCCTGCGCGCCGAAGGTCAGCGCCGGCACGAAATGGCCGTCCATCACGTCGACATGCACCCAGTCGGCGCCCTGATCCTCGATGGCGCGGATCTCCCGCCCGAAATCGGCGAAATCGGCGGAGAGGATCGACGGGGCGATCTTGACGGAACGGTCGAAACTCATCTGCGGACTCCTTGCTGACGTGATCAGACGCGTAGGGCGCCCCCCGGCCCGGGTCAAGCCCATGCAGATTGATCCCTCCCCGCCTTTGTGCCACCGTCTGCGCATCGGCGACAACCAGGAAGGCCCACCCATGCAAGGCTTGATGATGCACCGTGACCTGAGGATCATCGACATCCTCACCTTCGCGGCAGAGGCGTTCCCCGATCAGGGCCTCATCTCGGTGCGAGACGAAGGCGATCTGCACCGCACCACCTATCCCGAAACGCTGGCCCGTGTGGCCCGGCTGGCCCATGCGCTGCGCGGGCTGGGCCTGGGCGTGGGCGACCGGGTCGCCACGCTGGCCTGGAACGGCTACCGACATTTCGAGCTCTATTATGGCGTCTCGGGCATCGGCGCGGTCTGCCACACGGTAAATCCGCGCCTGCCGGCCGAGCAGATGCGCTATATCCTCGACCACGCGGGCGACCGGGCGCTCTTTGTCGATCTCAGCCTGATCGGGCTGGTCGAGGCGCTGCGGGACGACCTGCCCGTGGGGCTGCAAGTGGTCGTGATGACCGACCGGACCCATATGCCCGACACGGCGATTGACGCGCTCTGCTACGAGGATCTGCTGGCCGATGAGCCCGAGGCCATTGACTGGCCCGAATTCCCCGAGGAGACAGCGGCGGGCCTCTGCTATACCTCCGGCACCACCGGCCACCCAAAGGGCGCGCTCTATTCCCACCGCTCCACGGTGCTGCACGCGCTGATGGTGGTGGCGGGTCACCCGCAAAGCCTGGCCGTCGGGCGCCACGCCCTGCCCGTGGTGCCGCTCTTCCACGTCAACGCCTGGGGCATGCCCTATACCGCACCGCTGGCGGGAATGACGATGGTGATGCCGGGCCGGCATCTGGACGGCGCAAGCCTTTACGACCTGATGCAGACCGAGCAGGTCTACACCGCCTGGGGCGTGCCCACCGTCTGGGCAGGGCTTCAGGCCGAGATCGAAAAGCGCGGCGCCCCCCCCGCGGGGTTCGAGGATCTGGTCGTCGGCGGGGCGGCCGCGCCGCGGGCGATGATCGCGGCCTTCGAGGAGATGGGGATCAAGGTCAACCAGGCCTGGGGCATGACCGAGATGAGCCCGATCGGCACCCGCGGCCTTTTGCCCGCCGCGCTGAAGGACGCCACCTTTGACGAGCAGGTCGATGCCAAAATGGGCGCGGGCCGCCGTCTCTTCGGAGTCGAGTTCAAGATCGTCGACGATGACGGAACCGTGCTGCCGCATGACGGCGAAACGACCGGCGAGCTTTACGTGCGCGGCAACACCGTGGTTTCCGCCTATTACGGGAACGATACGGCGACCGCGGCCGCCTTCGATGCCGAGGGCTGGTTCGGCACCGGCGACGTGGCCACCGTGGGACCGGATGGCCGGCTGATCATCCGCGACCGGTCCAAGGATCTGGTGAAATCCGGGGGCGAGTGGATCAGTTCCATCGACCTTGAAAACCACGCCACAGCCCATCCCGGCATCAGGGCCTGCGCGGTGATCGCCGTCCCGCACCCCAAATGGGATGAACGCCCGGTTCTGGTGGCGGTGCCCGCGGGCGAGGCGCGCCCGACGCTGGAAGACATCCACGGCTTCATGGCGGATCATTTCGCCAAGTGGCAGTTGCCCGACGATATCGTCTTCGTCGACGAATTGCCGCTGACGGCAACCGGCAAGGTATCGAAACTGACCCTGCGCAAGCAATTCGCGGATTACGTCCTGCCCGAGTTCCGCGAGGGCTCCGCATGAGCGGACTGACCTTCGACGAAACCGCGGTCGAAACCTGGGCGAAAAACCACATTCCCGGCTTCACCGGGCCAGTCGCCGCAACCAAGTTCTCCGGCGGCCAGTCGAACCCCACCTACCGGCTCGACACGCCCGGCGGCCCTTACGTTCTGCGCCGCAAGCCGCCCGGGGTGCTGCTCAGATCCGCCCATGCGGTCGATCGCGAATACCGGGTACAGAATGCGCTGGCGGAAACGGATGTGCCCGTGGCGAAGATGCACGCGCTTTGCGAGGATGACGGGGTGATCGGCTCGGCCTTCTACATCATGGCGCATGTCGAGGGCCGCAGCTTCGACCAGCCCAGCCTGCCCGGAGAGACGCCCAAGACGCGCGACGCCATCATCGACGAGATGAACCGCGTGCTTGCCGCGATCCACGAGGTCGATCTCGACGCCGTGGGCCTGAGTGATTTCGGGCCGACCGGTCATTACTGCCAGCGCCAGACCGACCGCTGGACCAAACAGTATCACGCCACCCAGACCGAGGATCTGCCGGATATGGAGGCGCTGATCGGCTGGTTGCAGGCCAACATGCCAGAGGATGATGGCCAGCGCCGGCTGGTGCACGGCGACTACCGGCTCGACAACCTGCTTTTCGCCCCCGGCCGGGCCCGGATCCTCGCCGTGCTCGACTGGGAACTGTCGACCATCGGTCACCCCTATGCCGATCTTGCCGCCGTGATCATGCAATGGTCGATGCCCGCCACGGCCGAGGGGCGCGGGCTGGCCGGGATCGACCGCGCGGCTCTCGGCCTCTGGTCCGATCAGCGCTTCATCGACACATATTGCACCCGGCGCGACCTCTCCGGCATCGGCGATTTCAACTTCTACCTCGCCTTCTGCTTCTTCCGCATGGCGGCGATCCTGCAAGGGGTGAAGAAACGCGCGCTCGACGGCAATGCATCCGACCCGGAACGTGGGCTGAAACTGGGGGCCTACGTGCCGCAATTCGCCCGCGCGGGGCTGGAGGCAACCGCGCGTTGAGCCGCACGCTCAGGGCCGTCGCCGGCGCCGTAGGGTGCGCTTCAGCGCACCACCACGTTCCTATTCCGGCCGGCAGATCTCGCCCCGCGCCATCGCCTGCCCGGTGCGCAGGACCAGCGCCGCGATGATCACCACCAGCACCGCCAGCAGCCCGGCCCCGATCAGCCGGTGCGCGGCCGAGCCCGCAACCTGCGCATAGGCGAAACTGGCGATCGTCACCGCCGCGAAGGGAAAGCTCAGCGCCCAGAAGGACATGGCGAAGGGCAGCCGAATTATGCGCGGCATCTGCACCGCCACGATCAAGGTGAAGAAATAGGCGCTGTTGAGCAGGATATGCCCCGCCGGCCCCACCTCGCCCACCAGGGCCAGCCAGGCCGAAAAGCCCACCGCAGGCGGCGCGATCAGGATCACCAGCGTCGGCTGCAGCCGCCCGGGCATGGGGTCGTGAAACACCAGCCGGTTGAACACCAGCGTCAGCAGCACCAGCCAGAAGATCAACCCGACCGACATGAAATACCAGCTCAGATCGACAAAACCCAGCTGCGCGCCCCCGATCGGCGCCACCACATTGCCCACCGCAGGAATGAACCATGCCGGCGAGAGCTGCCCGTGCTCGAAGGCGCGCGTGCCGATCCAGCCCGTGATGACCGCGACGGTCAGCACCGCCTGCACGCCCGCGCCCAGAAGCCAGAGCGGTCGGGACAGGCCCGGCAGGTGCGGCAGTCCCGCCGTGGCCAGCAGCAGAAGCGAGATCGAGATCGCCGGAAAGAAGGCCAGCTTCACGGGGTGTCGCCATTCCGCCGCCACCTCGGCCGGATGGCGCAGTGCCTTGGCCAGATAGACGGCACCGATGATCGCGAAGAGCGCCACGGTAACGGCATAGACCGCGCCCGACAGCGCCACCGCCAGTCCCAGCGCCATCTCCGCCGCGTGCAGGGCCAGGGTCAGCCCCGCCATACCCATCACAGTAGCGAAAAAGGTGACCGGAAAATGGGCGAGCCTGCTTTCGGTGATGTCCGCGTGGGTCATGGCGCCTCCGATACCGCGCTTGGTTTGATCCGTTTCGAATAGGTGATTTGCACGGTCACCTTTGGCCCGCGTTGATGCAAGTCAATCCAAGGGGCCTCGTAGGGTGCGCTTCAGCGCACCACCCCCCGTTCCCCGAAAAGCGCCGCGCCCTAATGCAGCCAGCGCAGCAGGAACAGCGTGATCCCCGGAAAGGCCACCAGTATCACGACCCGCACGATGTCGGAGGCCACGAAAGGCATCACCGCCTTGTAGGTTTCGATCATACGCGTCTTGGGGTCCATCGAGTTGATCACGAAGAGGTTCATTCCCACCGGCGGCGTGATCAGCCCCACCTCGACCACGATCAGAACGAGTATGCCGAACCAGATCGCCACCTCCTCCGCCTCGATACGGTTGGCCATGATCGCTGTCACCCGGATCCCCAGCGCATCCATCTGCTCGCGGGTCAGTTCAATCCCGCCGGCGATGGCCGCCCGGATGCCCTCCAGCATCTCGGCACCCATCCCGTCGGGCACGCCCGCGGCCAGGACCTCGCGCGCCGCGTCGGCCTGCATCGCCGCCAGCGACACCAGCCCGAAATCCAGCTCCGAGATGATCGGAAAGAAGATCGGGATCGTCAGCAGGATCATCGACAGGCTGTCCATCAGGCAGCCGAACACCAGATAGAGGACAAGGATGCAGGCCAGCACCGCAAAGGGGCTCATCCCCTGGCTTACAACCCATTGTGACAGCTCCTGTGGCACCTGGGTCAGTGCCAGGAAACCATTGTAGAAGGCCGCGCCCAGCACGATGAAGAAGATCATCGCGGTGTTGCGTGCGGTGGCGTGAAAACTCTGCACCAACGTCTTGCGGGTGAGGCCTCCGTTGATCAGCGCGATCACCCCGGTTCCGGCGGCGCCCACCGCCGCGCCCTCCGTCGGTGTGAACCAGCCCAGATAGATGCCCCCCACCACCAGCAGAAAGACCAGCAGCACCGGCCAGACATCCACCAGCGCGCGAAACCGTGCAGCCATCGGAATAGCCTCGCGCAACCCGGCCGAGGCGGGGTTGAGCCGCACATAGATCGCGATGGTGATCATGTAGCCGACGGCCGCGAGGATGCCGGGGATGAAGGCCGAGAGGAACAGCTTGGCGATGTTCTGCTCGGTCAGGATGGCGTAGATCACAAGGATCACCGAGGGCGGGATGAGAATGCCCAGCGTGCCGCCCGCCGCGAGCGTGGCAGTGGAAAAGCCGCCGGAATAACCATAGCGGCGCAGTTCCGGCAGGGCGACCTGACTCATTGTGGCGGCGGTGGCCAGCGACGAGCCGCAGATCGCCCCGAAGCCGGCACAGGCCCCGACCGAGGCCATGGCCACGCCCCCCTTGCGGTGGCCCAGAAACGCCTCGGCGGCCTTGAACAGGGCGGTCGACATGCCGCCCAGCGTGGCAAAATGGCCCATCAGCAGGAACATTGGAACGATCGACAGGGAATAGCTGGAAAAGGTCGAATAGGTTTCGTGCTTGAGCCGCGACAGCGCCACGGTCGCCCCGTCGGTAACGAAATAGAGCCCGCCGAAGGCCACCACGAACATCGCGAGCCCGATGGGCACCCGCAGAAAGATCAGCCCCATCAGAACCGGGAAGGAGGCGAGGCCGATTTCGAGACTGCTCACGCGTCCGCCCCTTCATGGCCGTGCAGGATCACCCTGCCGCTGACGGTCTCGACCACCCGCGCGACGGCCACGTAGAGGCCGACTAGCGCCGCCATGGCGGCGGCGAAAAGGCTGGCCGCATAGGACCACCAGACCGGGAACTGAAGCATGAAGGTGGTCTCGTTATAGCGCAGCTTTTCCAGCATCCCCTGAAAAAGCTGCATCGCGACCAGGATCAGCACGGCGGCAAAGACCCAATCGATGACAAGCTGAATCGCCCGGTTGGCCCCGCGCGGCAGTTTCGATGTGAAAATGTCCACGCTGGCATGCCCGCCGGTGATCTGACAGAGCGGCAGGAAGGCGAAGACGGCGAAGGCCACCCCGGCCTCGACCAGTTCGAAATCGCCCAGAAGCGGGCCCACACCCATCTCGATCAGCCGGTCGGCCAGCCCCGGTATCATCGATTGCGCCAGCGCGCCATGCAGAACCGTGTTCAGCACGCGCCCCGCCACCGACACGCAGGTCACCAGAATCACGGCCGTCAGCACGGCGCCGCCGATCACCGCCATGAGGCGGGCCAGGGCCATGAACAGTCTTTGCATGCGAATTACCGCCCCCGGGCACGCGCCGGCGCCGGGGCGACCCCGGCGCCGGCACATTGTCGCATCAGTCGGTGTGCTTTTCGATCAGCGACTTCGCCTGATCGACCAGCGCCTGACCGTCGAACCCTTTCTCGTTCATCTCCGAAACCCATCGCGCCTCGGCGCCGCTCGCGGCTTCCTTCCACTCGGCCACCTGCTCGGGCGTGAGGTCGATTATGTTGTTGCCCATGTCCTCGGCCATTTCGCGCGAGGGCCCGTCGGCCCCGGCCTGAAGGCCGCCGGCCAGAGCCGA
>JAUIBJ010000147.1 GCA_030428025.1 Alphaproteobacteria bacterium | reverse complement strand
GCGCGAATCGACCGGCAGGTCCAGTGCGCGCAACCCGTTGGCCGCGCGGCAGACCTCGTCGCGCAATTCGGCATAGGTGACGGGCGCATCGTCCGCGATGACCGCCACCTTGTCGGCCCGCGCGCGGTCGGCGTGGCGGTCGAGAACGACCTCGGTCGGGTTGAAGAACTCCGGCACCTCCGGATCGGTCCAGGCTTTCCAGTCGTCGGTATAGATTGGCGCAGTCATCCTAGGCGGCTCTTTCGTTTCCAGCTCGGCACGGCCGTGATCGGTGGGATCGCGTCAGGCGATTCCGAGATATGTGTCCTTGATATCCGGTTTGGCCTCGAGTTCGGCAGGGCTGCCGGTGAATTTCACCGTCCCCTGGGACAGCACCGTCACGCTGTCGGCCAGCGCAAGCGCCATTGCCACGTTCTGTTCCACCAGAAGGATCGAGGTGCCCCCGGCCTTGATCCGCAAGAGCGTGTCGCGCACCTCGTCCACAAGAATGGGGGCCAGCCCTTCGGACGGTTCGTCGAGGATCAGAAGGTCGGGGTCGGCCAGAAGGGCGCGGGCAATGGCGAGCATCTGCTGTTCGCCGCCCGAAAGCTGCTGGCCGAAATGCGACATGCGCTCGGAAATGCGCGGGAAGAGCTTCAGGACCTCGTCGCGCTGGTCGACCGACTTGCGGTTGGCCCAGAGCGCCACGTCCAGATGCTCGCGCACCGTGAGCGAGGAAAATATGCCCCGGTCCTCCGGGACATAGCCGATGCCCTCGCGGATGCTGCGATGGGTCGGATTGCGGGTGATGTCCTGATCCGCGAAGGTGATCTTGCCGCTGCGCACCGGCGTCAGGCCGACGATGGAGCGCAGGGTTGTCGATTTGCCCGCGCCGTTGCGCCCGAGAAGGGCCAGACATTCGCCACGCCTCACTTCCAGCGACACGCCGTGCAGGATGTGGCTGTCGCCGTAATAGGTGTGCATGTCGGTCGCGGTAAGCAGCGCGTCCGGTTCGGGGGCGTTCTGACTAGCCATGCTGCTCATACGTGGGCTACCTCGCCATCGTGGGAAGCGGATTCGCCGAGATAGGCGGCGCGCACCTCCGGATCCTGGCGCACCTCCTCGGGTGTCCCGGACGCCACGATGCGCCCATAGTTGAGAACGGTGATTTGGCTGCACACGCCGAACACCACGTCCATGTCATGCTCCACCAACAGAAGGGTTACGTTCTTGGGCAGCGTCGTAAGAAGCCGTACCAGCGTGGCACGCTCGGCATGGGACGTGCCCGCCGCCGGTTCGTCGAGGAGCAGGATCTTGGGAGAGCAGGCCAGCGCCATTCCGACCTCCAACTGCCGCTTCTGCCCGTAGGACAGCGTCCTCACCTCGCGGTGAAAGACCGGTTCCAGCTCCATCTGCCGGGCGATTTCGTGCGCGCGCTGCTGCAGGCCGCCGAAGCGGCGCGCCGGCTGCAGGAAGTTGAAGCGCACATTACTACTGGCCTGAACCGCAAGCCGAAGGCTTTCTGCCACCGTCAACCAGTCAAAGAGCGTGTTCTTCTGGAACGAGCGGGCCAGACCCGCCTGGGTTACCGCCTGGGGCGAATGGTTGGTTATGTCTAGGCCCTCAATCTCGATCGTGCCCTTGTCGGGGGGGATCCAGCCCGAAATCATGTTGAATAGCGTTGTCTTGCCCGCGCCGTTGGGGCCGATCACCGCATGCCGATCGCCCATGCTCAACTCTAGGTCGAACTTGTCGATGACGCTCAGCGCGCCGAAGCTCTTGGAGATGTCCTTGACCGAAAGCTGGCTCATTGGTCGTCCTTCCCGGCCGGGCCGCCGGTCCTGTTGAATATCCGTGCGATGAAGCCGGCGATGCCGCCATGGAAGAAGGCGACGACGAGCACGAAGAGCAGGCCGAAGAACATCAGGTAGGCTTCGGTGATGTCCGACAGGAAATCCTTGGCGAGAACGTAGAAGGCGGCGCCCAGCAGGGGCCCGAAGAAGGCCTTCGATCCGCCGATGATCACCATCAGCAGCGCCTCGCCCGACATCTGCCAGGTCATGATATGCGGGTTGACGAAAAAGCTGTGCTGTACCCACAGGCTGCCGGCGAGGCCCGCGAGCATGCCGGAGATCCCGAAGGCGAGGGCCTTATATGGGAAGGTCGAATAGCCGAGCGCCAGCATCCGTTTCTCGTTCTCGCGAATGCCCACCAAAACCCGGCCGAAGGGGCTGTCCACGACGAGGCGCAGCAACGCCAGCGCGATAACGAAGCAGACCAGCACGAAGAAATAGAACACCCGGTCGTGATCGGCGTCGAGCCCGATCAGAGACAGGTCGATGCGCGGGATGTTGGTCATTCCGTCGTCGCCGCCGGTATAGCGGGTCTTTTCGGCGATGGCGTGGAACATCTGCCCGAAGGCCAGCGTAATCAGCAGGAACTGAACGCCCTTGGTGCGCACGCTCAGCAGGCCGATGCCGTAGGCGATTACCAGGCTGACGGTGATCGAGGCCAGCATCACGAACCACACCGGATAGCCCAGAAGCGAGCTGCCAATGGCCGTGGCATAGGCACCGACGCCCATGAAGGCCGCGTGGCCCAGCGACACCAGCCCTGTATAGCCCAGAAGCAGGTTCACCCCCGAGGTGAGGATGGCAAAGATAAGGATCTCGCTGGCCAGCGATACGTAGTACTCACCGACGAGGAAGGGAATGGCAATCAGGAACAGAAGCCCCGCCAGTGACGTCAAGAGGAAGGTCTTGTGCTCGCGCGCGGCCTGCGGCTCCATCGGGTCGTGGCTGGACACGTCGCCGCCCGACTGCCCCTGGTAGCTATCACTCTGCGGCTGCTCCATGCTGCGACGCCTCCCTCAGACGGTTTTCGGCGCGCGGCCGAAGAAGCCCTGGGGACGGAAGATCAGCATCGCCGCCAGGAGAAGATAGGTGGCGAAGAGCGCCAGCGCCGGCACATAGGCCTGCGACAGGGTTTCCGTCATGCCCACGATGAGCGCGCCGAAGAAACACCCCTTGACCGAGCCCAGCCCGCCGAGCACCACCACGACCAGCGTGGGAATAAGGATCTGCACGCCCATGTTGATGTCGATCGACAGGCCTGCGCCCGCGACCACCCCGGCGAGCCCCGCCAGCCAGCAGCCCAGCCCGAAAACGCAGGCGAAGACCAGATAGATATTCACCCCCATGGCACGCACCATCTCGCGGTCGTCCACGCCGGCGCGGACCACGGCGCCGATCACCGTGCGATCCAGCAGCAGCCAGACCGCCAGTGCCACGATCAGACCGAGCGCGATGACGAAAAGCCGGTATGTGGGATACATGATGCCGATGTCGATGTAGCTGCCGAGGCCCGCCGGCTTGTCGATGCTCATGAAGGTCAGGCCAAGCGTTTCGAAGAAGATCAGGTCGACAAGGCCGATGGTGAAGAACAGCAACCCGAAGGTCAGCAGCGCCATGTCCAGATGCGCGGTGCGGCCGCGGTCGATCAACGGCTGCAGCACGTAGTATTGCAGCAGGAATCCCAGGGCCAGCGACAGCAGCGGCCCGATCAGAAGGGATATCCAGAAGCTTTCGGTCGTCTGGAAGACCACATACCCGAAATAGGCTCCGACCATATAGAAGGCCCCGTGGGCGAGATTGAGGATGTCCATCAATCCGAAGATGACCGTCAGGCCGACCGCCATCAGGAAGATAAGCATCGACAGCTGAAGGCCGTTCAGAAGGTTGAAGAGAAAGAATGTCATGAATCCGCCCGAGCCTGGTTTAGTGTGACGCCGTTCAGAAAGGCCAGATCGGCGGGGCCCTGCGGGACCCCGCCGATCCTGTCACATGTGTGTCACTGCATCTCGCAGCCGGGAAGGTCTTCCCCGTAGGGCAGCGTGTCGATCAGCTTGTGCGTCGGCTTGCCATCCTCGCCCTCGACGATCTGGACCATGTAGAGTTCTTCCTGCATGGCGTTGTGGTCGTCGTTGAAGTGGACCGGACCGCGCGGGTCGTTGTCGAGCTTGAGCGCCGAAAGCGCATCGATGATCGCCGCGCCGTCTTCGGGCAGTTCGCCGCCATTGGCCTCGATCGCGTCCTCGAGCGCGTCGAAGATCGCCACCGCGTTGGTGTAGCCCATGGCGTTGGAGGCCACCGGCAGCCGGCCGTATTTGTCCATGAACGCCTTTTCGAACCGCTCCGACGCCTCGGTGTCAAGTGCGTTGGTGTAGTTGGTCACGTGGATGGCATTCATCTGGACGCCGCCCATGGCATCCCACAGCGCCTCGTCATAGATCCACATCGCGCCGCGAAGCGGCATGGATTCCTGCATGCCGAAGGCCGCGTGCTGCTTGACCACCTGCACCGCTTCCGATCCGGCATAGAAGGTATAGATCATGTCGGCGCCGGTCTGCTGCGCCTTGAGCAGCGACGGCCCCCAGTCCTTGGTCTTGCCGAAGGGGGTCAACTCTTCCAGCACCACCTCGCCTCCGGCGGCCTCGAACCCGTTCTTGAAGCCGGCCAGCATGGCCTGGCCCGCTGCGTAATCCGGCCCCATGAAGACGGCCGTCTTGATGCCCTTGTTGGCCCAGTAGGCGCCGGTGCCGGCCTGCAGCGCGTTGGCCGAGAACGAGGTGCGCGCCACATAGGGGCTGCAGAACTTGCCGGTCAGCGGATCGGCAATGGCGAAACCGGCCACGAAGGGCACCTTTTCCTTGTCCGCCACGCCGGCCAGCGCGATGCCGACCCCGGAGGAAATCACGCCGCCGAAGATGGCGACATCGTCGGACTTGATGAGCTTGTTGGCCTTCTGAACGCCGACCTGCGGCGAGTTTTCGGAATCTTCCTTGATGATTTCGATCTTGTGGCCGGCGACCATGCCGTCTCGCTCGTCATAAGCCAGCATCCAGGCGTCCTCGACATCCTTGGCAAGCTGGGCGAAGACGCCGCTGAAGTCGGTCAGCAGGCCGACCTTTACAGTGTCCTGCGCGAAGGCCGGGGTGCTGGCGGCTGCGAACAGCCCCACCCCTGCGACAAGACTGGTGAACTTGTTCGTTTGTTTCATTGCATTCCTCCCGTTGCGCATTTGGCTCGTTCGAAGCTTCGCGTACGCTTGAAAGCGCACAAGCGGCAAATAGGTATTAAAATGCGCAATTATACTACACAATTCTTTGCGTTTGCCGTCAAGAAATCTTTTGCGAGATTCTCCTAATTGACGATTTTTATTCCGAAAATTTCGCGAAGGAAGAGGATTCGGGCAAGGCGTGCGCCAAACCGTCCCCGGGGCCGGGTTGCGGGGGCTTCGACTAGCTTTCGCCGAGGCTGGTCTGGTTCTGCCGGCGGCGGCGCGCTGCGCGCTCGGCATTGTTGATGATGGTCTGAAGCGTCACCGACTGGAGTGTCGCGGCGGTGATCCGGTCGACCTCGCCCAGCACCCGCAGAAGTTCGGCAGAAACATCCGTCGGCGCCTCCTCCACGCTGTTGGGCGGCGTCAGCCAGTCGTCCTCGAACAGCCGGATGATGTCGTAGAGCGTGATCTTTCGCGCGTCGCCGATGAAGCTGCAGCCGCCGCCCGCACCGCGCGTCGATTCGACGATGCGCGCGCGCGACAGCGTGCGCAGGACCTTGGCAAGATGATGCTGGGAGACACCGTAGATCTCGGCCAGTTCGCTGGCAGGTATCTGCTCGTTGGGGCGCGATGCCATATGCAGGGTGGCGAGGATCGAATAGCGTGTCGCCTGCTGAAGTTTCATTGCGCCCCTTCCTCTCTGCGTCACACGCGCAGGCCGGGAAGATCATCCCGGAATGTCACTCCGATTGCATTTCCAGTTCGATAAAGGGACCTGCGGACATGCCCTGCGTGCGAAAGAACGACATCAACGCGTGTTCGTCAATGTTCAAGATCGTGCGTACGGTGCGAATGCCGTGGGCCTGGAAATGGGCGAGAACGGCATCGAAAAGCCGCGTGCCGATGCCGCGTTCGCGAAACCCGGGCGCCACCAGAAGGGTCTCGACCCAGCCGCAGGTGGGAGCGCCGAATTCCCATGTCTTGATCGTGCCGATGGCGAAGCCGGCGACCTCGCCGCCCGATTTCGCCACGAGGAACCGGAAATTCGGGTCGTTGGCCTGGCGGTCATAGCAGTCGCGCCAGAACTCCGGCTTGTGCTTGCCCGAGGCATAGCTGTCGATCTGCACGATGCTTTCAAGGTCGTCCCAGGCCGCCAGATCGATCACGAAGTCCGGGTTGTCGTGATCGGCAGCGGCTATATCGAGTTTCGTATTTGTCAATGACGGCTCCATTCTCGCGCGAGTCAAGGCTCGGGCATCAACCGCAATCTGTAGTATGCAGTCTAACGCCGGTGGGTGGAAAATCCAAAACGAATTTTGGTAGGAAATTACGAATTATAACTTTACCCCCTCCGGCCCGGCTGCTACCGTCCGGCGCGAAGGGGGAGCGCTGGCCCTTTGGGCCGGCGCCATCCCCGGTCCATGCGGCATCAACACGGGATTCGGGTTTGAGCGAACAGGCATCCTCGGCAGAGCTTCAAGACGCGCAGAGGGCCGCAAGAGCCCCCGACGAGACCGCGCGAGGGACGGGCGGTTATCTGGGCCGTCCGATGGAGCGCAAGGAGGATGCCGCGCTTCTGATGGGGGCGGGCCGCTATGCCGACGATCTGGCCACCCCCGCCGGAACCCTGCATGCGGCGATCGTGCGGGCGCCGGTGGCCCACGCCGTCATCAAGGGGATCGACAAGGCAAAGGCGCTGGACCTGCCGGGCGTGCATATGGTGCTGACCGGCGAGGAAATCCGCGACATCTCCGACCCGTTCCTGACGGTGCTGAAGGCGCCGCCGATCCGGCAATGGGCGCTGGCCGTCGAGCGCGTGCGCTATTCCGGCGAGCCGGTCGCGCTGGTGGTGGCCGACGACCGTTACATTGCCGAGGACGCCGCCGATCTGGTGCATGTCGACTACGAGCCGCTGCCGGTCGTGACCGACCCGGGCGAGGCCGCCAAGCCCGAGGCCCCGGTGCTGCACGCGGAGGCGGAGACCAACGTCGTCTCCGAGCGCGCCTTCACCTATGGCGACCCGGATGCGGCCTTCGCGACGGCACCGCATACCGTTTCCGTCGATGTGGAATTCCCGCGTAGCAGCTATACGCCGATGGAATGTTTCGTGGTGGTGGCGCAATTCGACCGGGGCGACGACAGCTTCGACGTGCTGGCGAATTTCCAGGGGCCCTACAGCGTGCACCCGGTGATGGCCAAGTCGCTGCGGGTGCCGGGGGCGAAACTGCGTCTGCGCGTGCCCGCCGACAGCGGCGGCAGTTTCGGCATCAAGCTGTCGGTCTTTCCCTACATCGTTCTCATGGCGATTGCCGCGCGCGAATGCGGGCGTCCCGTTGCATGGGTCGAGGACCGGCTGGAACATCTGCAATCGGCCAATTCCTGCCCCAACCGCCTGACCACGCTGGAGGCGGCGGTCGAGGCGGACGGGCGCGTGACCGCGCTGCGCTTCGACAATCTGGAGGATTACGGCGCCTATCTGCGCGCGCCGATGCCCGGGCCGCTGTACCGGATGCACGGGGCGTCCAC
>JAUIBJ010000146.1 GCA_030428025.1 Alphaproteobacteria bacterium | reverse complement strand
GGTCTGGGGGCAATACGAGACGATGGCCGAGGCCTGGGCGGGCGATGCGGAGATCCGCTTTCGCGCGTCCACGGGCGGGGTGCTGACCGCGCTGGGCGTGCATCTTCTGCGCTCGGGCAAGGCCGCGTTCATCCTGCATTGTGGGGCCGATCCCGACCGTCCGATGCGCTCGCGCTGGACGATCAGCGAAACGGCCGAGCAGGTGATCGCGCGGGCGGGCTCGCGCTATGGGCCGTCGGACACGCTGGCGGGGCTGGAGGCGGCTCTGGCGCGCGACGAACCCTTCGCGATCATCGCCAAGCCCTGCGACGCAGGCGCGGTGCGCGCGCGGGCCAAGGCGGACCCGCGACTGCGCGAGCGCCTGGTCGCGCTTCTGGTCATGGTCTGCGGCGGCGCCTCGGATCTGGGCAAGTCGTGGATGCTGCTGGACGAACTGGGTATTTCCGAAGACGAGGTGAGCGTCTTCCGCTACAGGGGCTTCGGCAATCCGGGCCGGACCCGGGTGGAGACGCACGACGGGCGGGCCTTCGAGCGAACCTATAACGAGATGTGGGCCGACGAAGCGGGCTGGCGCATTCAGACGCGCTGCAAGCTCTGCCCGGATGCCATCGGCGAGGCGGCAGACCTCGCCGCGGCGGATATCTGGCCCGAGGCCAGCCCTTTGGGCGAGGATGCAGGCTTCAACGGCATCATCGCCCGCAGCAGCACCGGTCAGGCCCTGCTGGAAGCGGCGGTGGCGGCGGGCGACCTCGTGGTGGGCCGGAGGCTCACGCCGCGCGACTACGACCGGTTCCAGCCGCATCAGGTGGCCAAGAAACGGGCGATGGCGGCCCGGCTGAGGGGGCTGGCACAGGCCGGGCGGCCGGGTTATGCGCATGCGGGCCTGCGGCTGGAGGCGCTCGACGCGGGCGCGCCGGCCGAGGAGCAGGGCGCTTGTGACCGCGCCCGTTCCGGCCGGTTCGACGAGACCCTCCCCGAGCCTGTGCCGCGCGGCGACGATGACTGATCCGCACCCCTTCGCCAAGACGGTTGCCTGCGACGGGTCGGATCGTGTTCAATTCCCGGGTCGCAGCCTGCCTGGCTGCGTCGAAACGCCCGGAGGCCGCCATGACAGAGGAATTCGCCGAGAACACGGCCAGGACAGTCAGGAAGCTACCGAAGAAGCAGTACATCTCTGCCCTGCAGCAGATGCAGGTGGAACTGGTCAAGCTGCAGGAATGGGTGCGCCGGGAAGGGGCACAGATCCTGCTGATCTTCGAGGGACGAGACGCCGCCGGCAAGGGCGGCACGATCAAGCGGCTGACCCGGTCGCTCAGCCCGCGCGTGGCGCGGGTTGTGGCGCTGCCCGCGCCCACAGAGCGGGAAAAGGGGCAATGGTATTTCCAGCGTTATATCGAACATCTGCCGGCGGCGGGCGAGATCGCCATCTTCGACCGCTCCTGGTACAACCGCGCCGGGGTGGAACGGGTGATGGGATTCTGCACCGACGCGGAGTACCGGGAATTTCTCACCTCCGTCTGCGATCTGGAGCGGATGCTGGTGCGCTCGGGCATGGTGGTGATCAAATACTGGTTCTCGGTCAGCGACAGCGAGCAGGAACGCCGCTTCCGTGCCCGGCAGACCGATCCGCTGAAGCGCTGGAAGCTGTCGCCGATGGACCTCGAGTCGCGCCGGCGCTGGGTGGACTATTCCCGCGCCAAGGATGCCATGATGGCCCGCACCGACATCGCCGAGGCGCGCTGGCACGTGGTCAATGCGGATGTGAAGCGGCACGCGCGGCTCAACTGCATTGCGCATTTCCTCGACCAGATTCCCTATCGCGACGTTTTGCCCGACAAGGTCGATCTGGGCGACCGGCCGGAGCATCCGGATTATGTGCGGCCGCCGTTCTCGTCGCAGAACATCATTCCCGAACCCTTCACGCCCGATACGTCCTGACGGACATCCGGGCCAGCCAACGCAAGAGGAGATCATGGCGGATTTGTTCAACGAAGACCTGTTCCTGAAAGGGCTGGAGCAGCGCAAGGCCACGCTGGGGGCCGAGTATGTGGAAAAGAACCTGGCCGCGGCGGACGACTTCACCCGGCCCTTTCAGGAGGCGATGACCGCCTGGTGCTGGGGCTTCGGCTGGGGCGACGACGTGATCGACCCCAGGACCCGGTCGATGATGAATCTCGCCATGATCGGCGCGCTGGGCAAGATGCACGAATGGGAAATCCACTGCCGGGGCGCGCTCAACAACGGCGTCACCAAGGAAGAGATCCGGGCGATCATCCACGTCGTGGCGATCTATTGCGGGGTGCCGCAGGGGCTGGAATGTTTCCGGGCTGCGAAGAAGGTGCTGGAGGAAGGTGGCCTCTGACGCCGCTCGTATGCCGTGGCGGGCCGTCTTGTTTGCCGGGATGGTTGATGGCCGCTGGTCCCGGGCGGTCCGGCGGGGCCGGCTGCGAGAAGGGAGAAGGGGCGATGCGCTTTCCCGGATATGCTTTTGATTCACATATGAAAAGCGGCCGAGTCCCGGCTTTGCCTGCCGGCCGCGGGCGGTGGACATGACCGGCGCATTCTCGGGCTGGCTGGAGGCTGTGGCGGGTGACGCGGAAGTGGCCGCCCGGCTCTCGGAGGCGCGGGCGCTGGACGACATGCTGCGCGTCGAGGCGGCCTATGCGCGGGCGCTGGGCCGCACGGGTCAGGTGCCCGAGGCCTTGGCCGAGGAGACGGCAGAAGCCATCGCGGAATTCGTCCCTGACCGCGCGCGTCTGGCGCAGGAGGCCGCGCGGGATGGCATGCCCGTGCCCCCGCTCGTCCGCCAGCTGAAGGCGGCGCTGCCGCCGCGGCTGCACAAGGCGCTTCATGCCGGGCTGACCTCGCAGGACGTGATGGATACGGGGCTCGTTCTGGCCCTCAAGGATCTGCTTGTGCTGTTTGAGGCGCGGCTCGGCGGGCTGGGCGAACAGCTCGACGCGCTGGAGGCGCGCTTCGGCGCGGCCCCCCTGATGGCCCGGACCCGGATGCAGGCCGCACTGCCGGTCGCCATGCGCGACCGGATCGCGCTTTGGTCCCGCCCGCTTGTTGCGCAACGTGCCCGGCTCGACGCGCTTCGGCCACGGCTGCTGCTGCTGCAGCTGGGCGGCCCGGTGGGGACGCGGGGCAGCTTCGGCGAGGGGGCCGACGCCATCGCCCGCACCATGGCCGCAGAACTGGGGCTGGACGCGCCGGGGACCGCCTGGCACACCGACCGCAGCGCGCTGGCCGAACTGGGCGGGTGGCTGTCGATGGTGACCGGAAGCCTTGGAAAGATGGGTCACGATCTGGCGCTGATGGCCCAGCAGGGGGTGGGCACGGCGCGGCTTGCCGGCGGCGGGGCGTCCTCGGCCATGGCCCACAAGGTCAATCCCGTCGGCGCGGAAATCCTGATGTCGCTGGCGCGATTCAATGCGGTGCAGCTGTCGGGATTGCATCTTGCGCTGGAGCATGAACAGGAACGTTCCGGCGCGGCCTGGACGCTGGAATGGCTGATCCTGCCGCCGATGCTGATCGCCACGGGGGCCGCGCTGGGCCGGGCCGCGGCGCTTCTGGAGGCGGTCGAGGCGCTGGGCGAAGGGGCCTCCGGCGGCTGACTCGCCCGCCGGCGGCGGTTCCGGCTCCGGCCCCGCCGCCGGTGCCTTCCGGAAGGGGAAAGCATGGCCCGAATCCCCCGCCTGCGGCGCCCCGGGGACAGCCACCCACAAGGCGCCAGCGTCAGCAAAAATTGGCGTCTGACCGGGAAAACAGACCTTTTCGTGCCGGGTGTGACGCAAGTGTGTGATTTATACGTCACAACCCGGGCAACAACCGCGTGGGCGGGGGGGCTCGCGTTGACACCCGAGGGGTATTTGGCCCATTCCATCATCAAGCCGTGTCCAAGTTCTGGTGCGGTGGAACATGAAACTTTCCTGCTTACTAGGAGGGACAACCTTGAAAAAGCAACTTCTCTGCACCAGCGCGATTGCTCTTGGCGTCGCAGCTGCGCCGGCAGCAGCCCAGGACTGGAATCTGGACTGGGGCGGCTTCATGAGCCAGCACGTGGCGTTCGGTGACATCTCCGACAACATCACTACTGTTCTCGGTATTGCGTCGCCGTCGTGGGAAGGTGATGGCCTCGACATCCACTCGACCACCGAAATCATCTTCTCGCCGAGCATCACGCTCGACAACGGGATGACCTTCGGTATCAACGTCCAGTTCGAGGGCGAGAACACCGGTTTCGCCGAAGTCGACGAAACCTACATGACGATCTCGAGCGACACCTTCGGTACCCTGGACATCGGTTCCGAGAACTCGGCTGGTTACAAGTCGATGGTTGGCGCCCCCGGCGTGACCTCGATGTGGATCAACTCGCCGTCGACCTCGGCCTTCATCCCCTACACCGGTGTTGACATCGTCTACTCGTCCGCTGCCGGTTTCGGTACTCCGGTCGCCCTGACCGCGCTGCCGTTCCGTCAGGCCGGTCTGTCGTCCTACACGGAAGTTGGCGGCAACAACGACGTTCAGCGTATCACCTACTACACGCCGGACTTCAACGGCCTGACCATCGGTGTGTCGTATGCGCCTCAGGGCGTCGTCAACGCCGCATCGAGCTTCAGCGTGAACAAAGCCGCCGTTCTGTCGGACATCTTCGACATCGGCATCAACTACTCCAACAGCTTCGGGTCGACCGACGTCACCCTGGCCGCTCGTTGGGGTACCGGCGACACGCCGTCGCTGCTGGGTTCGGACTTTGAAACCTGGGGTATCGGCTTCCAGGTTGGCTTCAACAACATCACTGTTGGCGGTAGCTACTCCGAAAACAACAACGACGAATTCCTCGTCACCACCGCCATCGGCTTCGGTGACTCGGAAGGCTGGAGCTTCGGTGTCACCTACGATGCCGCTGGTCCGTGGTCGTTTGAAGCTCTGACCTACCAGTCGGACACCGATCTGGTCGCAGCCGGTGTTGCCATCCCTGGTGCCAAGACCGAGCGTGAAGCCTATCGTATCGGCGCAAGCCGGACGCTTGGACCGGGCGTTGACTGGGATATCTACGTGGTCCACGAAAGCCGCGACGCCAAGGGCGGTGTCATCGGCCTGATCCTGCCGGGTAAGGAAGTCGAAGGCACCCTGCTGGGTACCGCGATCAACCTGAGCTTCTAATAGCTTCACGGTTCATCAATGCGGGCGGGGGGATGAAAGTCCCCCCGCTTCGCTATTTGCGCGCGTGGGCGCAACTGGAAGAAAAGCGAGGGACGGGCGGACCGCGATGAGGAAGAGCATTGTCTGGCTGGCGTCTTACCCCAAGTCGGGCAATACGTGGACGCGGATCTTTCTGGCCAATTATTTCGCCAACGAAGACAAACCGCTGTCGATCAACGCGGCGGACAGGTTCGGCTTCGGCGACGCCGCGGTGGGTCTTTACCGCAAGGCGGCGGGCGGCCGGCCCGTGGATCTGGGCGACAAGCGGGTGGTTCTGGCGCTGCGCGGGCGCCTGCTGAGCGCGATCAACGGCAACGGCGCCAGCTTCAATTTCGTCAAGACGCACAATGCCAACACGCAGGCCTTCGGGGCCGAACTGATCCCGCCGCAACTGACTCATGCTGCGGTCTACATCCTGCGAAACCCGCTTGACGTGGCGCTTTCGGTCGCGCGGCATTTCGGCACGAGCCACGAACAGGCGGTCGGCTCGATGGGCCGCCGCGACCACGTGATCGGGTCCACCGACAAGCAGGTGACGCAGTATCTGGGCTCGTGGAGCGATCACGTCTCCAGCTGGTCTGGCGAACGGCGCTTTCCGGTAGCGGTGCTCCGCTACGAGGACATGCTGGCCAACCCGCGGGAAAGTTTCAGGAAAATGCTGCACCAGGTGGGGTTGCCGGTGGATGAGGGGCGGCTCGACAAGGCGGTGCGCTATTCAAGTTTCGAAGAGGTGTCGCAACAGGAAGCGCAGGACGGTTTCAAGGAAAGCTCGGAGCGCAGCGAGAGGTTCTTCGCCTCCGGCAAGAGCGGCCAGTGGGAAACCGAACTTGCACCCGAACTGGCGAAAACGATACGTAGACAGCATCGCAAGCTGATGAAGAAGTACGGATATCTTGAATGAGCGCACCGAAGAGCATCGTCTGGCTGGCCTCCTACCCGAAATCGGGCAACACATGGACGAGGATTTTTTTGGCCAACTATCTGGTGAATGGCGAAAAACCTGTGCCGATCAATCAGGTGCACCGCTTCGGCATGGGTGATTCCATCACCAAGATGTACCAGATGGTCGCCGGCCGTCAGATCAACCCGGCGGATCACAACGAGACGCTGGCGCTGCGCGACCGAGTGCTGGCGGGGATCGTGGCCAACAAGGCCGATGTCAATTTCGTCAAGACTCACAACATCAACGCGCCGGCTTTCGGGGTCGATCTGATCCCGGAAAAGTTCACGCGTTCGGCGGTGTATATTCTGCGTAATCCCTTGGACATGCTTGTGTCTTTCGCGCGCCATTACGGTCTGGGCCATCAGGAGACCGCCAATGCGATCGCGCGGTCGGATCACGCAAACGCGGCCGAACGGGGCACTGTCACCCAGTTTCTGGGAAGCTGGTCGGAACATGTGCAAAGCTGGACGGACAAAAAGCCCTATCCGGTCCTCGTCCTGCGCTACGAGGACATGCTGGAATCGCCCCGGGAAAGCTTTGCGCGCCTGCTGGAACATATCGGCGTCCCGGTCGAGGATGCGCGGCTCGACAAGGCGATCCGGTTTTCCAGCTTCGACGAGTTGTCGAAACAGGAAGGCGAGGGCGGTTTCGTGGAAAGTTCGCCCAAGAACGAGCGCTTTTTCGCCAAGGGCAAAAGCGGCCAGTGGCAAAGCGAACTCGATCCGAAGATCGTCAAGCAGGTCAAGCGCGATCACCGCAAGGTCATGAAAAAATACGGATATCTCGATGAGTAACCTGCGCCGCATCATCTGGCTGGCCTCCTATCCGAAATCCGGCAACACCTGGATGCGCAGCCTGCTGGCGCATTATTTCATGCCGCCGGGGCAGGCGCCCGACATCAACAACCTGCGCCGCTTCACCACGGCCGATGTACGACAGGATTTCTTCGACGCCGCCGCCGGGCGCCCGTTCTCCACCAAAAGCGTCACCGAATGGCTGCAGGTGAGACAGAAGGCGGTGCGCCTCATTGCCGCCTCCAAGCCCGGCACGCATTTCGTAAAGACCCATTGCCAGGCGGTGCAGTACATGGGCCACCACCTGATCCCGCCCGAGGTGACGGCGGGCGCCATCTATGTGATGCGCAACCCGTTCGACCTGGCCCCCTCCTTCGCGCGCCACCAGAGCGCCGATATCGACACGGCGATCGAGCGGATGACCAACCCCGAGACGATGATGGGCACCGATACCGGCATCCGCGACGCCCTGGGCCGCTGGGATACCCATGTCCAGACATGGACCAATGCGCCGGGCCTGCCGCGCCATGTGGTGCGTTACGAGGATCTGCTCGACAAGCCCGCCAAGGCGATGCGCGGGCTGCTCGACTTCCTGTCGGTCAAACCCGACGCGGCCAAACTGGCCAAGGCGATCAAGGCCAC
>JAUIBJ010000145.1 GCA_030428025.1 Alphaproteobacteria bacterium | reverse complement strand
CGCCAGCCGACAGATCGACCCCGTCATGACCTATGCGCGCATAATCGAAGGCCGTGCGCACGTTTTCCGCCGCCAGCCGCGCCGGCCCGTCCGACGCATCGGACAGGATCAGCACCCGTTGAGCCGCTCCGTCAGCACCCGTCATCGTCCCATGCCCCGGAAATCCCGCCCGCACCCGCAATGATCCTCGAAGCCCAGCCTAGGCGCCCACCCGCCGAAAGTCCACGTTCGGCGAAGGTCCCGACCCGGCCGCTTTCACTGTGATGCGCCGCTTGCACCGCTTCCGCTGCGCGGCACGTGGCCTGCCCGGCACGATCCAAGGGCGCGCGCCAAGGGGGGCTGGGCCCGGTGTTGTCGTTGCCGGCCCCTTGCCGAACGCAACGGTCGCCGCGGCCAGACCTGTCCTGCACGCGTGTGACGGCAAAACGCTTTCAGGCCACCGCGGTCCCGGGGCCGCACAGCCGGAGCGCCCTTTACAAAGGGGCGACTCCCGCCCTATCCCCGAAGGAAGGGCGATTGCGGGCCGTTCCGGCACGCGGCGGAAAAGGGGCGGCCCCGGGCCGCGGGACAGAGCGATGGACCGACACCACCTTGAGACGGCCAGAAACTCGCTGCTTCTGAGCAAGATGCCCGAGGGTGTGGTCGACGCGCTTCTGGCGGAGGCCTCTATCCGCAGTTTTTCCCGTGGCGAGACGGTCTTCCTGCAGGGCGAGGAGGCCAGCGTGATCCATGTGGTGCTGGACGGCTGGGTCAAGCTCTACCGGGTGGCCGCGAACGGCAACGAAGCGGTGGTGAATGTCTTCACCCGCGGCCACAGTTTCGGCGAGGCCGTCGCCTTCCGGCTCAGGCCCTATCCTGTCTCTGCCGAGGCCGTGACCGATTGCAAGCTGATGCAGCTCTCCGCCCGCCGCTTCATCGCGCTGCTGAAAAAGGAACCGGAAGTGGCGGTCTCGGTCATCGCCGCGACCTTCCAGCATCTGCACGACCTCGTGGGCCAGGTCGAGCAGATCAAGGCCCAGACCGGCGCCCAGCGGGTGGCGGACTTTCTGATGCGGCTCTGCCCCGACGAGGTCGGGCCCTGTGCCGTCACCCTTCCCTATGATAAGGGGTTGATCGCGGGACGGCTGGGGATGAAGCCCGAAAGCCTGTCGCGCGCCTTTTCCAAGCTGAAATCGGTGGGCGTGCATGTCTCCCGGCACCATGCAGAGATCGAAAGCGTCGAGGCGCTGCGCGACTATGCCGAAGCGGACCCGGCCGACGCCTGGAGCAAGTCGTCATGACGCGGCTTGAGACCGCGCTCGCGGCCATCGACCGCGCGAATGCCGGCGACCCCGATCGCCCCGAGGGGCAGCCCGCCGCGCGTCTTTACGGAGAGCGGATGAGCGCCGAACTGGACCGGCTGTTCCCCGACGCCTCCGAGCCGCTCCGCATCGCCGCGCGGGGTCAGCATATCGAGCGGTGGGTGTTGAAACGGCAGGAGTTTCCCGAGGGCCGCGCCGGCTATCTGGCCTGGCGCACGGCGCTGGCGCAGCATCACGCGCGCCGCGTGGGCGAGATCATGGAGGCCGCGGGCTACGACACGGCGGAGGTCGACAGGGCCGGCCGGATGATCCGCAAGGAGGGCATCAAGCGTGACCCGGAGGTGCAGGCGCTGGAGGACGTGATCTGTTTCGTCTTCCTCAAATGGTATTTCGCCCCTTTCGCCCCAACGCAGGACCCCGACAAGCTGGAACGGATCGTCGCCAAAACGGCGCGGAAGATGTCCGCCGAGGGCCGGGCGCGAGTGCTCGAAGAGTTCGACCTGCCCGCCCCCTTCGCGGCGGCGTTCCGGGCGGATTAGGATCCGTCACACCATCTCCGGCGCCAGATAGAGCCCCAGCAGCAGCAGCGCGAACCCGGCCAGCGCGATCTCGAAGCCCCGCCGCCAGAAAGGCGCGGAGGCCAGCCCCAGATAGCGCGCAAGGATGATCCGCGCCTTGGCCCAGGCCAGAAGCAGGATCGCCGCGCCCGCCGGAGCCGTCAGCGCCACCGGCCAGTCCCACAGTGTGACCATCGTGGTGCCGAGGCTGAGCGCCAGAAGCCGGAGCCAGGCACGGAGGATGTCGCGCGCCATCGCCCTTACCTCAGCAGATAGATGACCGGGAAGAGCAGCATCCAGACCAGATCGACCATGTGCCAGAAGGCGGCGCCGGCCTCGACGTTGCGGGGGGCATCCTTCCACGCGACAAGCAGCAGCACCGCAACGCCCGCCGCCACATGGGCCGCGTGAAACCCTGTGAGCAGGTAGTAGAAGGTGAAGAACGGATGCGTGTCCCAGCCGATGCCCTCGCCCGCCTTGCCGGCATATTCGGCGGATTTCACCGCGAGAAAGACAAGACCCAGAAGCGCGGCACCGACAAGGCAGAGCCGCGCCCGGCCCCGTCGTTCCGCCTCACGCAGGCGCAGCGCCCAGGCCGCCAGCGCCCCGCTGGTGACCAGCACCAGCGTGTTGAGCCCCGCGCCGGTGCGGTAGAGCGCGTCCTGCGCGGCGGCAAACCCCGCCGGATCGGCGATGCGCACGGCCAAAAAGGCGGCAAGCCCCGCGCCGAAGACCAGAAGCTCGCTGACGATCAGAACCCAGATCATCAGATCGCCGGGCAGTTCGTCGAACACGCTGGCGTCGCTCATGGGCGCACCGGGAAGGCCGCCGGAATTTTCGAAAATTCCGGGCCGTTTTCTTCGAAGAAAACGGCAGTGCGCGACGAAAGCCGGTGAGCGCCAACCGGAAGATGCGCATTTTCCGGGCCATTTTCCGCGCGGAAAATGGCTGGCCCCACCGCCCCGATCATGCACCCACCAGATCACGATAGATCATCGGCAGCGCCTCGGTCAGCCGCTCGGGATGCGGGATGACATGAAAGCCCCCGCGCCCGAAGAGCCGGGGAAACCAGCTTTTCGCCTGCCGGTCGACGGTGACACCGAAAACCGAATGACCCGCGCGGCGCGCCTCGCGCACCGCCATCGCCGTGTCCTCGATCCCGTGGCGGCCCTCGTAATGGTCCAGATCGTTGGGCTTGCCGTCGGTGATGACCAGCAGCAGCCGGCGCTTGCGGGCCTGGGCCGACAGCTCCGCCGAGCAATGCCGGATGGCCGCCCCGAGCCTTGTGTAGAAGCCGGGCTTGAGCGCGCCGATCCGCGCCTCGACCTGCGCGCCCATCGGCTCGCCGAACGCCTTGCATTCCTGGATATAGACCCGGCTGCGCCGCAGCGACGAAAAGGCGTGGATGGCGAAGCTGTCGCCGCAGGCATCGAGCCCCCAGGCGAGCGCGGCCAGCGCCTCGCGCTCGATGTCGATCACCGCCCGATCGCCAACCGCGCTTTCGGTGGAGCGCGACACGTCGAGCAGGATCGACACCGCCAGATCCCGCGCCTGCGGCCGGGACTGCCGCCAGATCCGGTTCGTGCCCGCCCCGTTTGCCAGAATGTCGACCCGGGCACGTACGGCCGCCTCCATGTCCAGCTCTTCGCCGTCCAGTTGGCCGGGAAGGAAAACCCGGCCGGGCCGCAGCGCCTCGAACTGGCGTTTGACATGCTGGATGCGTCGCCGGGCGTGCGGATCACTACGAAAGGCCGGTTCGCCCTCCCCCGGCTCGGCCATGCTGGTCAGCACACGCACGTGATCGGGCAGATAGGCGCCGCTGCGCACATCCCATTCCGGATAGGTGACGACGCCCGACAGCCGCTCGCGGTCCACATCCTCGGGCGCGAGGTCGAGATGCAGCTTCAGCCGCGTGGCCGGGGCCTTCGACACCTGTCCCAGCCCGATCTCCTCCTGATCGTCGGCGGCCTTCTTCGCGCTGTCGGGGTCGTCGTCATCGACCCGGCGGTTGAGGTTCAGGAACTCGGCCCAACTCAGAATGGCCTCGAACTTGTGCAGGATCAGGCTGTCCTTGCGTTCGGCCTGGTCGGCCTTGCGCCGGCGGGCGCGGAAGGTCCGGTCCGAGGCTTCCTCGGGCGCGCCGTCGGTGTCGGCGGTGGCCACCTCGTCGGCGGCGCTGAAGGCCAGCGGGCGCAGCTCGGGCCAGAGCGGCACCGGCTGAAAGGGTCGATAATTGCGGGGTGCGGCAATCGCGTCAAGATCATCCGCCACCAGCGCGGTGCGGAAGCTGTCGGCCAGAGGCGGCAGCGGCGCGGGGTCGCCCAGGGCCTGCCGGATCAGCGCCTCGAGCGCGGCCTCGGCCTTTGGCAATGCGCGCGCCGGGCGCTGGTGCAGCGTGGCGGCGCAGAGCCCCTTAAGCAGGCCGGAAAGCCCCGGCGCGGCCTGCAAGGTGGCCCGGGTCATCGCCTCCGCCGCCTGAAGCGCGCGCAGATCGCGGCGCAGCGGGTCGGCCTCATCGACAGGCTCGCCCGCATGGGCCAACAGCGCTGTCAGCCACAGGTAAAGCGCGCCATTGGCCTCGCGCGAGGGAAAGACCGCCAGCGTTTCGGGCAGGCGCAGCGCCTCGCCGTCGAAACTGGCGCGCGGGGCCGTCTCGGCCTCGGCCCCCAGCCGGCGGCGCAGGCGCAGCCGGTGGCGCGAGACCTCCGGCGCGGCGGCCCGGATCTCGACCGAGGGGTCGCCCCCCAGCCCGCGGAAGAAAACGGCCAGCCGCCCGCCGACCTCGGAGAGGTCGACAGCGGCTCCATGATGCGATTGAGGTGCATCCAGGCGGCTGGCAAAGGCGTGCCATAGTTTCCCCACGGTTTCTTCGGGTTCCCATGGCTCTATGTCGATCGCGGTCATCGGCCGTGCCTCACCCAAAGACGGCCGTAACCAGATCGAGGAGCCCGCGTTTGATGTCGGCGTCATCGGTCAGAGGTTCGATCATCGCCGCCTCGATGGCCCGGTCGACAGGCATGCCGCGCGCGATCAGCGTGGCGGCATAGATGACCAGCCGGGTCGAGACGCCTTCCTCCAGATCCTGCCCTTTGAGCCCGCGCAGCTTGCCCGCAAGGCGCACCAGCGCCGCGGCCTGCGCCGCGTTGAGCCCGCTTTCCTCGACCACGATCCGGGTTTCCAGATCGGGCGAGGGAAAGTCGAACTCCATCGCCACAAAGCGCTGGCGGGTGGAGGGTTTGAGGGTCTTCAGGATGTTCTGGTATCCGGGGTTGTAGGAGGCCACGAGCATGAAGCCCGGGGCGGCCTCCAGCTCTTCGCCGGTGCGGTCGATGGGCAGGATGCGCCGGTCGTCGGTCAGCGGGTGCAGAACCACCGTCACGTCCTTGCGCGCTTCGACCACCTCGTCGAGATAGCAGATCGCACCTTCCCGCACCGCCCGGGTGAGCGGCCCGTCGACCCAGACGGTCTCGCCCCCTTTCAGCAGGTAGCGCCCGATCAGGTCGGCCGCCGACAGGTCGTCATGGCAGGCCACGGTATAGAGCGGGCGGCCCAAACGGGCGGCCATATGCGCCACGAACCGGGTCTTGCCGCAACCTGTCGGCCCCTTCAGAAGGACCGGCAGGTCGTTGTCGCTGGCCGCCTCGAACAGCGCGCATTCGTCGCTCTGGGCCAGGTAGAAGGGGGCGTCGGCCGCCCCCCTTGCTTTCAGGGTCATGGGTCCGTCCATTTCGCTCACTCCGCGGCAACCGTGGCATTGTCCGAGATCACCTCGCGGCGCGGAACGGCCAGCGCGTAAATCAAGAGCAACACGCCGATCAGGACCACCACGCCGGAGCCGAAGCGCATCCAGTAGAAGACCGCCAGTTGATCCTGCACGTCCATGTAATATTCGCCCAGAACCCGCTGCATGTGGGTCTGAACAGTGCCGGCGAAGGTCAGCGTGAAGGTCATGAACGCCATGCCGCCTGACATCAGCCAGAAGGCCGCCATGTTCAGCACCTGGTTATAGGGATCGCGATTGCGCAGGATCGGCATGGCATAGGTGAAGATCGCGATGTTGAGGCAGACATAGGCGCCGTAGAAGGCGAGGTGACCGTGCGCGGCGGTGATCTGTGTGCCGTGGGTATAGTAGTTGACGCCGTGCAGCGTGTGCAAAAAGCCCCAGACGCCCGCGCCGAAGAAGGCCAGCGTGGCGCAGCCCAACGACCACAGAAGCGCCGCCTTGTTCGGGTGATCGCGGCGGCCCTTCCAGACCATGACAAAGGCGAAGGCCATCATCGCGAAGAAGGGGATCACCTCGAGCGACGAGAAGATCGAGCCGATCCACTGCCAGTAACCCGGCGTACCGATCCAGTAATAGTGGTGACCGGTGCCGAGGATGCCCGAGAAGAGCGCGGCGGCAACGATCACATAGAGCCATTTCTCGACGATCTCACGGTCCACACCCGTCAGCTTCAGCATCAGGTACGCCAGGATCGAGGCCATGATCAGTTCCCACACGCCCTCGACCCAGAGATGGACGATGTACCACCAGTACTGCTTGTCCACGGCCAGGTTGTCGGGGTTGTAGAAGGAGAAGAGAAACAGGAGCGCCAGACCCCAGAGCCCCAGAAGCAGGATGTTCGTGATCGCCGTCTTGCGCCCCTTCAGCACCGTCATTGTGACGTTGTAGAGAAAGATCAGCGCGGCCACGACGATCCCGGCCTTGACCCATTTGGGCTGTTCGATGAACTCGCGCCCCTCCTTGCCCAGAAGCCAGTGACCCTCGAAAAGGTTGAAGAGATAGGTCACGACCACGCCCAGCGTGCCCAGCACGAGGATGGCCAGTTGCAGATAGGCCAGTTTACTGGAATGGATGTCGCGCTCGGCCTCCTCGGGGATGAGGAAATAGGCCGCGCCGAAGAAGCCCAGCAGCAGCCAGACGATAAGCGAGTTGGTGTGCAGCATCCGCAGGGTGCTGAAGGGCACCAGTTCCGACAGGAAGTTGGGGCTGACATAGACCCAGCCCACCAGCAACCCGCCGAGGATCTGGATGGCGAAGAGCGCCAAGGCGACTGAAAAATAGGCCAGCGCGATTCTTTGCGATTGGTATTTCATGTGTCCGGTCCTTTCTTAGCCCGCCTCGTTGGGCGGCCAGCCCTGGGCGTCGATGGAATCGACCCAGCGGAGGAAATCGGCCAGGCCGCGGGTTTCCTCTTCGGTCAGGTCGAAGAACGGCATCTGCCGGCGCCCCTCGATGCCGCTGGGCTGGGCCTTGATCCAGCCGTCGAGCGCCTCATAGGCGGCCTCGGGGTCGTCGGCGACGCCCCAGCGGGTCATCACATTGGCCAGTTCGGGCGCGAAATACGCCCCCTCGCCCATGATCGAGTGGCAATTGATGCAGGTCTTGTCCTCCCAGACCTTCTTGCCGAGCGCGACGCTGTCGGTCAGCGTTTCTGCGTTGGTCGAAGTCCTGGTGATGTAGAGATGCGAATGTGCCGACAGACCCACGAAGATGATGATGAAGAACAGCGAGCCCCCGTAGAAAATGTTCCGGGCCATGCTCTTGGTCATGACTTCGCGCATTTTCTTGCTCCTTTGCGCGTTGGTTCGGATGTCGCGACATTGCGGTGGCGGCGGGGGCACCTCCTTGACTATTGTCAACGGCACGCGGTTTCGGGGTGTGACCGATGCTTTTTCCGGCGCTGTAGCAGTTCGACGCCGCGCGAAACCGAGGCGTGCCAACGCGCT
>JAUIBJ010000144.1 GCA_030428025.1 Alphaproteobacteria bacterium | reverse complement strand
GGATCGAAGGCTTTCCCTTCGATCTGCGCCTGATCGACGAACGCCCCGCCGCCGAACGCAAGACCGCCTTCAACGACACCTTCGTCACCCTGTCGAAGGCGGTGAACCTGCAGGCGAATTACGTGGGCTACGACATCCTGCAGATGGACCCGCTGCACCTGGTCAAGACCGGCGCCCCGAAGCGGATCTTCGAAATGCCGGACGGTGACGAGCGCGACTATTACGACGCCAACCGCATCTTCATTCCGCGCGGCCTGCTTTACACGCCGGAATACACCGGCAAGAACGATTCCACGGTGACCACCTCGGACACCTATGCCGAGTTCCACAGCAGCTTTTCGAACACCGTCAGCGCCGGCATCTCCAGCAAGGTGCTGGGATCGTTCAGCTTCAGCACCACGATGCGGCAAGCCCGCGCGGCGATCTCGGAAAACAAGATCAGCCGGACGCTGGGGCTGAGCAAGGCGATCTTCTACGATCTGGTGCTGGACAAGTCGCATATGCGGCTGTCGGAAGAGTTCCGTCGCGATGTGGAACGGCTGGTCGAACGCGGCGATCTGGAAGGCTTTGTCGAGGTCTACGGCACCCATTACCCCACGGCGGTGGTCTATGGCGGGCTGGGCGTGCTGCAGATCGACGCCACCGAGGCGATGCGCGAGAAGATGCACAAGGAAGGCATCTCGATGAAGGTCGAGGCCAGCGCGGTGCTGGACGCCAAAACAAAATCGAAGGCCTCGATCGGCTTCGAGAACGACAAGGAGCGCAGCGAGACCTTCCGCAATATGGTGGGCAGCCAGCACGAGTCGTTCTTCTGGATCGGCGGCACCCATGCCGGTGCCGAGCATTCCAGCTGGACGGTGGGGCCGGACGGCGTGGTGCCCGTTCATGTCAGCCTGCGGCCCATCGACGAGCTGCTGACCCCGGTCTATTTCGACGACCCGGAGATCACCGTGCGCCTTCGGACCCAGTTGAAGCGTTTTCTGGATAAGCGGCTGGCCGAGGCCGGGCGCGGGCTGCCGGCGGGCAGCAGCGACCCCTACTGGATGGTCGAGGTCCGCATCGACGGCGTGGCCTGCACCTCCCTCGACGACGATAGCACCGTCGAGCCCAGCAAATCGACCGCCAAGGTGAAGCAGTTCCCGATGATCTTCGCCGCGATGACGCGCGAGGGGGCGCTCGAGGAACAACAGCAGCTGTCGGGCATCATAGGTCAGGCTCTGGGCGAGATCCTTCGGGGGTTGGCCAGGGGCAAGCGCGGTGAGTTGCGCCTGCGCAACTATGTCGAGGGCTACAGCGAGCCCGGCAACGACGCCAGCGGCAACCAGCCCATTCCGGTCACCTGCCCGTCGCATGTCAACCTGCTCAAGCGCTCGCCTTACCTGCAGGCCAACAACCTGGCCCGTTTCCGGCTGCACCAGAAGGACATCCCGCTCGAGACGACCAAGGTGCACATCATCGACCGCCGCGACCTGGAACATTGGGTGATCTATCCGCCGGCGAATTTCAGCGACGCGGAAACCGGCACCGCCGCCTTCCTTGCCGGGCTGACGCTGGGGATCTCGGTGTTTTTCGACGAATACCTGACCGAGGATGGCTCGCCGCTTGTGCCCAAGGACGGCGACCTGCCGCCGCCCAAGTATTACGCGCTGATCGAACCGGGTCTGAAAGGCCTTCTCTGCGCGGTCCGCCCGGGGTTGCCGCGCTGCGGAAAACTGGGGCCCGACGACCTGGACCGGCTCTCCGGACACTGGTTCCCGCACAGCCATGTCTTCACATATGACGACTGCCTGACATGCCAGCCGCGCCGTGTCGATTACTCGGTGAGGATCCTGCAATGACCCGCCTGTTTGCCGCCGCGCTGATCGCCCTTCTGCTTGCCGCGCTGCCCGTGCCCGGGCTGTTCCTGCCCGCGGCCTTCGCCGGGCTGGAGGATTCCGACAACGAGGGCGAGGCCGGGACCACGGGGATCGAAGGCCGTGGGCGGCCCGCGCCCGACGTTGCGCCGCACCGCCCGGAAGAAGACCGGCGTCTATGCGGTCTCCGGCGCGGTGGCGCCCCATGCCGACAGCGTCGCCAACACCTCCCGCAGCCTGCTGGAGGCCACCCGCAAGGTCCGAAGCCGGTACAAGGGGCTGGGCCGCCTGACCAGCCGGAACGATGCCGAGGCGCTTGCGGAGACGTCGAAGGTGGTCAAGGACCTTCTGGCCGAAAGCCAGACCCTGCCGGATGTGAACGGCATTCCCGGCGACATCGTCAACCGACTCGTGATCGTCGCGCGCAACGAGATCGCAGTCACCCGCGAGGAGGATGTGCCGCGGCCGATCCCCGATCTGCTTCTGCAAGACGGAACGTTCGACCCCGACGCGCTGGATGCCGATATCGACTCGGCCCTAGGCGACAATGGCGGGCTGGTCGGCCGTCTGGCGGTGCTGCGCGAGGCGGTGCGGGCGGCGGATGACGAACTGGCGGTGCTGGAGCGGTCCGACGCGCAGGACAGCCAGAACTACAGGAACCTGGTGGCCTATCGCACCGGCCTCACGGCGCATCGCGACGCGATCGTCGGTGCGGTCGAGGCCGCCGCGCGGGGTTGGCCGGGCAGCCTGGGCGTGCAGGTGGAAAGCGGCGATCCGGTCTCGACCTACCCGGTGATCTCGGCGGGCCAGAACGGCAAGGTGCACGCGGTCAATTTCGATTTCGAAACGCGGGAATTCTCGCGCGGGGAAAAGGAGAACTCGACCGCCGTCTTCAAGGAAGAGCCCGCCAATGGCGAACTGGGTGCCGGCGCCGAATTCGAGGACGTGAACGAGGGTTACGACAAGCGCGACGCGCCCCGGCTGGCCTTTCGGGCGAAAGCCACGCAGATCGTGGCCGAGGCGCTGGGGCTGACCCTCGTGGTCAAGACCGAACTCGTCACCGCCCGCGACCGCGACGGCAACGACACCTTCGGCATGGTGATGGAGCGGGCCCAGGGCAAGCCGCCGCTGGAAGACAGGTTCGTGCGCGACGACAACCTGGACGAGGAAAGTTCGGAACTTGTGCGGCAGTATGTCGGGCAGGCGATCATCGTGTCCGATGCGGTGGCGGCCCGGCGGCGGGCGGAAGAGGCCTTGGCCCGGGCGCGCCGCGACGCGGCGCCGCCGCCGTCCGAAGAGACCGATGCCCGGGCGGTCAAGGCGCAGTCCATCTCCGGCGGGGCCGCGTCGTCCACCGCCAGCACATCGGACGCAGCCGACGCCCCCGGGCCCGAAACGCCCGCCATGCGCCGGGCGCGGCTGGCGCTGAACCGGGCCGTCGAAAAGGAACTGGCCGACAAGCGCATTCTCGCGGAGATCGGAAACAAGGTGCGGCCGGTGCAGGTCAGGACCGAAAACGGCAACGTGGTGACCCGGTGGGAAAGAAACGACGGCGTGGAGGTGTACGCGGATCAGGCCACGCTTGACGATCCCGGCTTTCGCCGCGATCTGGCCAATGCCGAGATCCTCGACCATATCTGCGGCCAGATCGACCGCAACCCGAGCAACATGCTCTTCCGCGCGGCCGATGGCGGGGGCTATGTTCTCAAGCTGATCGACAACGATTTCTCCTTTCCGACCGATGACACCGCCTTTCCGCCGCGCGACGACGAGGAGTTTCTGGTGTTCAAGGGCCGCCGGCTACCCACCCTGCCCAAGGCGGTCGACGGCGATATGGCCAAGAGGCTTGCCAAGCTCGACGTCGAAGGGCTGATCGAACGGCTGACGCCCTATCTTCTGCCGGCGGAACTGGACGCGCTCGAAAACCGGATCGAGCGGATGCAGGAACATGTGGCGCAGAAAAGCGTCGCCAAGGTGGAGCCGACAAAGAAGAAAGGCGCGCTCGACTGGCGGACCTCCACGCCCGCCGAGCTGTTCCACCTGCCGGACCTCAACGAACGTCTGGAAGAGGACGACGGCAAACCCAAAAGCTATTTCGGGCGCATCCACTACCACGTTCAGAAAGCGAAAGGCTGAGGCCGGTGGCAACGGCGAACCGTGGAATACATTTGCAAAAACAAATGTATTCGTTCGCAGACTGATATTCGACCTGCGCGGAACTGCGATAAGGTCGGAACCCGGATTTGGCCGCACAGCGTTGAACGGGATGACAGCATGCACAGTTTGAACCAGCCCCTCGGCGGCAACGACATGCCGCGCTTCGGCGGGCCCGCAACGATGATGCGGCTTCCCGCGCAGGAGACGGCGCAGGGGCTCAACGCCTGTTTCGTCGGTATCCCGATGGATATCGGCACCTCGAACCGCCCCGGCACGCGGCTCGGCCCCCGCCAGATCCGCGACGAAAGCCGGATGCTGCGGCCCTACAACATGGCCACGGGTGCGGCGCCATTCGAACACCTTCAGGTGGCCGATATCGGTGATGTGCCGATCAACACATTCGATCTGAAATCCTCGGTCCGCATCATCGAGGCGCATTACGACGCGATCCTTGACGCCGGGGCGATCCCGTTGACGCTGGGGGGCGACCACACGCTGACCTGGCCGATCCTGCGGGCGATGAAGAAGGTGCACGGGCCGGTGGCGCTGATCCATGTGGATGCCCATGCCGACATCAACGAGGCGATGTTCGGCGAGACGGTGGCGCATGGCTGCCCCTTCCGCCGGGCGTGGGAGGACGGTTGCCTGCAAAACGACCGGGTCTTCCAGATCGGTCTGCGCGGCACCGGCTACTCCCCCGACGATTTCGACTGGAGTCGCGCGCAGGGCTGGACCGTGGTGCAGGCCGAGGAGTGCTGGTACCGGTCGCTGGCGCCGCTGATGCAGCAGGTTCGCGATATACTTCGGGATGCGCCGGTCTACATCTCCTTTGACATCGACAGCCTGGACCCGGCCTTCGCCCCCGGCACGGGTACTGTGGAGCCCGGCGGCCTGTCGACCTGGCAGGCGCTGGAGATCGTCCGCGGCTGCCGCGGGTTGAATATCGTGGGCTGCGACCTCGTCGAGGTTTCGCCGCCCTACGATCCGTCGGGCAATACGGCGCTGATCGGGGCGAATCTGCTGTACGAAATGCTCTGCGTGCTTCCAAATGTGCCGCAGGGACCCACAAGACCTTAACACTCAGGGAGACTGACAAATGATGAAGAGACGCGAATTCCTTGCCACGACCGGCGCCGCCGCTCTGGGAACGCTCGCCGCCCCGTCGCTTGCCTCGGCGCAGGGCAAGGTCCTCAAGGTAGGCACCTATGGGGGTTATTTCGAGGACAGTTTCAAGAAGCACATCTATCCCGACTTCACGGCCGCAACGGGGATCGAGGTCGAGTCCATCGCCGAGCCCACGGGCGAGGCGTGGCTGGTGCAGCTGCAGCAGGCAGCGCGCGCCGGGCAGGCGCCCGCAGATGTCTCGATGATGGCACAGGTGGCCCGCATCCGCGGCGAGCGCGCGAACCTCTGGGCGAAACTCGACCGGAGCGCGATGCCCAACGTGGAAAATCTGCCTGCGCATTTCGTCCACAGCTATGATGACGACGGGCTTTACGGCACCGGCGCTGTGTCCTGGTACATCACGCTCGTGACCAATACCGATGTCTATCCCCAGCCGCCCGAAAGCTGGCAGACGCTGTGGGATACGGCGAACGAGAACAGCCTCGGGCTGCTGGCGCTGGCGTCGAATTCCTTCCTGCTGGAGATCACCGGGCATTGCTATTTCGGCGGCACCGATATCCTCGCCACCGAGGACGGCGTGCTCGAGGTCATGAACAAACTCGCGGAAGTGAAGCCAAACGTGCGGCTTTGGTACCGCGACGAGGGCCAGTTCCAGCAGGCGCTGGAAACCGGCGAGATCCCGATGGGGCAGTATTACCACGATGTCACCGGCCTGGCCGCGGCGGATGGCAAGCCCGTGCGCTCGACCTTCCCCAAGGAAGGCGCGGTGCTCGATTCCGGCTCCTGGGTGGTGTCGAAAGCCTCCGATGCGATGGAGGCCAGCCAGGTCTTCATCGATTACATGTCGCAGCCTGAGATCCAGTCGAAACTGTCGCGCTTTGTCGGCACCGCGCCGACCATTCCGCGCGACATGACGGACCTCACGGACGAGGAATTCGCCGCCGTCTCCTCCGAGCTGCCGCCGATCCTGCCGCGTTACGAGCTCTATGTCGACAAGGCCGACTGGGTGAACCAGAAATGGTCTGAACTCGTCACCGGCTAAGGCAGAGCCCGGCCGGCCCGCGTATCGCGCGGGCCGGCCGCGACACAAAGGATGCTGTCATGACCGAGCTGTCGCTGCGCGGCCTGACCAAGCGCTTCGGGCGCTTGACGGCGGTCGAAGACGTCACACTCGATATCCCGGACGGCACATTCGTCTGTCTTCTCGGCCCCTCGGGCTGTGGCAAAACCACCCTGCTGCGGCTGCTGGCCGGTCTCGAGTCGCCGAGCGAAGGGCGCATCATGGTCGCCGGCGAGGATCAGACGGCGGTCATGCCGGAAAAGCGCGACTTCGGGATGGTCTTCCAGTCGCTCGCGCTTTTTCCGCATCTGAGCGTGGCCGAAAACATCGCCTATCCGCTCACGATCCGGGGGCGGCCGAAATCCGAAGCCCGCAAGCGGGTGGAGGAACTTCTGGACCTCGTCCAGCTTTCGGGCCTCGGAGACAGGCGAATTCACCAGCTTTCGGGTGGCCAGCGCCAGCGTGTCGCCATCGCCCGGGGGCTGGCCATCGACCCCCGGGTCTTTCTGCTCGACGAGCCGCTTTCGGCGCTCGATGCCAATCTGCGAGAACATATGCAGGTGGAACTGCGCCAGCTGCAACAGCGTCTGGGCGTGACCACCATCGTCGTCACCCACGATCAGAAAGAGGCGCTGACCATGGCCGACATGGTGATCGTGATGGACGAGGGCCGGGTGCAGCAGATCGGCTCGCCGATGGAAATCTACCGGGACCCCGCCAATGCCTTCGTCGCGGGGTTCATCGGCACGTCCAACCTGCTGCCCTGCACGCTCGAGGCGGGTGGCCGGATCGAGGTGCTTGGCTACCGTTTCGAGGCGGACGCGGCCGACCGTATCAAGGCCGAGCCCGGCACCGGCCTGATATTGTCGGTGCGCCCGGAAGATGTGCAGCTGGCGGCGCCGGGCGAGGGCCTGTCGGCGAAGGTCATCTTCATTCGCGATCTGGGCGAGAGCATCCAGTACGTGCTGGACCATGACGGGCAGGATATCATTGCGCTCTACGCGCCAAGCGCCCGGCCCGACATAGACCTCGGCGACGACGTCGGGGTGACATTCTCGCCGGGCAAGCGCGTGGTGTTTCCGGCATGAGCGGGCCCGCGCAGAAGCCCACCCCGGGCTGGCTGCCTGTGGTGCCGGTGGCATGGCTGGTTGTCTTCTTCCTCATTCCCTTCGCCATCATGCTCACCGTCAGCGTGGCGCACCGGGTGCCGGGCGGGTTCTACGAGCCGGGGTTCGAGTTCGACAGCTACCGGCGCTTCTTCTCGGTCTTCTTCGGGCGAATCCTGCTGACCTCGATCCTGATTTCGGCGGGCGCGGCGGTGATCTGCGTGCTCTTGGCCTTTCCCTTCACGCTCAGCCTCGCGCGGATGAAGAAGCGGGGACAGACGGTCGTGCTGG
>JAUIBJ010000143.1 GCA_030428025.1 Alphaproteobacteria bacterium | reverse complement strand
GCCCCGGCTGCACCCATGTCAGGATGAACTGCCGGTGCGAGGTGCGTTCCTCGGCCGCACGGGCATCCTCGTCCAGATGTTCGGCCTCCAGTTCGCCCGCCCGCGCCTGATGCCCGGCCTCGGCCGCAGCCAGAGAGCCCAGAAGCTTGCGGGTTTCGGCATCGGCGGTCTTGGCGGCGGCGCGGAGATAGAAGGCCTCGGCGTCGCGTTCCATCGCCTCGGCCTCGTCGCGGATGCGTTCGATGCCGAGGTTTTCCATCAGCCAGACAGGCCGGCGCGCATAGAACCCCGCCACATGTTCGCGCCGGATCAGCGGAATCACCTCGCCAAAGCGCTTTCGGTGCAACTCGATCAGCGCCTTGCGGTGACCATCCTCTTCCTCGGCCATGCCGTCGAAGATCCGGGCGGTGTCGGGATATTCCTTGCGAAGCATTTCGGCATAACTGCGGTAGATGCGCCCGTCATCCTCCTCGGAGGAGATTGCCAGCGCGAGGATTTCCTGCTCGCTCAGATCCACGAAACGCCGCCGCGACATGACCCCGGGAATCATGAAGTCTCACCCCTTCCTATTTAGAACACTTCTAAACTATCGGCTTGGGCGTCCGATGCAAGCGGGCTTCGAAACCGGCCAGGGCGGCGCGCTTTGGCCTTGATGATCTGAACCGAGCGGTTTAGCATTGTGCCTTGAGACAGTCCGCAATTCAGCCAAGGTCGCCTCTCTTCCCCGCTTCCGGGCTGTGCGAGAGCGGCAGGCGCGACAGCCGGCACCCCCGTAGACGAGGCCCCGCTTGACTCCCGAATGCCCAACCGCCCGCCCGGCCCGCTGCCCGGAACCGCTTGCGGTTTCGGCCGTTCCTTCGCTAGGGTGGGCCGGGCGGTTTTCCGGAGGATGCGCATGACGGCGATGGCTCCTGAAATCAAGAAGGGCCGGAAATTCGATCAGGTTCTAGAGGGCGCGCGCCAGGTGTTCATGCGCGACGGGTTCGAAGGCGCCAGCGTTGACGAGATCGCCCGCGCCGCCGGAGTCTCGAAAGCCACGCTCTACAGCTATTTCCCCGACAAGCGCCTGCTCTTTTCCGAGGTTGCCCGGCTCGAATGCAACCGCCAGGCGGAAGAGGCGCTGGAGGTGCTGGGCTCGGGGGCCCCGATCGAGGACGTGCTGCGAGAGGCCGCGCGGCGCATCGTCTGCTTCTTCCTGTCGGATTTCGGCCAGCAGGTGTTCCGGATCTGCGTCGCCGAATCCTACCGCTTTCCCGAACTGGGCCGGAGGTTCTACGAATCCGGGCCGCAACTGGTGCGCGAACGCATGAGCAAGGTGCTGACGCCTTACGTGGACAGCGGCGTGCTGAAGATCGACGACATGGACCTTGCCGCCAACCAGTTCGGCGAGCTGTGCAAATCCGACCTCTTCGTGCGCAGCCTCTGTGGCATGTGCAGCGAGGCCAGCGAGGCGGATATCGACCGGGTCGTCACCGGCGCGGTCGACATGTTCCTGGCGCGTTACCGGGCCTGATCCGACGTCATTCCTTCCGTGCCAGCGCCGCCACCCGCGCCGCCACTTCCCGGCCGGACAGGAACGCACCGCCGCAGGTCTGAAACATCGACGGATGATAGGCTTCGCCCGCGAAGTGCAGCCTGCCGCCCTCTGGCCGGCGCAGGCCGGGGCGGCGTCTCGCATGGCCCGGGCGCGCCGCGCTCCAGCTGCCGCGCACATGGGGGTTGCTGTCCCAGGCATAGGCCGCGCCGGTGACGACTTCCGACAGCGCGGCCTTGCCGAAAACCGCGCGCAACCGCTCCAGCGCGAGATCGACCGCCGCGGCCTCACCGGCCTTGGTCAGACGGCGCGCCAGATCGCCGTGCAGGTTGACGCGGACAAGGCTTGATCCATTGAAATCATTGTAGAAGTTCATGTTCTGGCCGCTGTCGGTGAGGATATTCGCGTAGCTGCCCGCAGGCGTCGGCAAGGCCCCCGGCCGCGCGAGTTTCAGGCCCACCGTCAGGTAGCTCGCCATCGGCAGTCCCTGCATCCGGTCGAGCCGATTGGTCAGGGCCGGCGTGAACCGGATCGCTTCGCCCAGAAGCACGCCGTTGGACACGGTGAGAATACAGTGCCGGGCCCGCAGCACGCCGCGTCGCGTGTGAATGGCGATCCCGGGCCCGGACCAGTCGATATGGGTGACGGGGGTATCGGTTGTCACCGGGATGTCCTGACCGAAATGGGCCACCAGCGTCCCGAACCCGGCGGGGCAGAGCAGGTCCGGCCCGTCGAGCGCGTTGAACCAGTCGAGCACGGCAGCCTTGCCAGGGGGCAGACCGGGCCCGAACCATTGCAGGATCATCGGATCCCAGGGGTTTTCGCCCAGCCCCGTTGCCGCCGCGGATATCGAGATGTCCTTGCCCGACCGTCCTGCCGTCAGCACCTTTCGCCGGAGGGCACCGTAGCGCGCGACGATTTGCGCCACCTCGCCCGGCCCGGCCTCGGTCTGCCCGCGCCAGTAGCGTTCATGCACCTCGTCCGGCGGTCGGCGCGTGGCGAAACCGGCCTGCTTTGCGTAATCCACCCAGGGATTGGCCTGCGACTGGTGCAGGAACGTGCAGCCCCAGTCGAATGGCGTGCCGAAGGTCGCGGTGTCGGTCATGGCGCGGCCGCCAATCCGTGGCGAGGCCTCCAGCAGGCGGAAGCCGACCTTTTTCGCCATCAGGGTACGGGCGGCCGATAGCCCCGCTGCACCGGCCCCAACGATGACAACATCCACATCCGCCGCCGTCCCGGCCAGCCCGCTGCGAGCAAGAAAGGGCGCTGCCAGAACGGCGCCGGCACTAAAAAGAACCGTCCGCCGCCGCATGGCCGCGCTCCGGCCTATCCACCGGCCTCGACGATAGCGCGGGCCAGAACCGGCACCGTGTCCTTGTTGAGCCCGGCGATGTTGATGCGACTGTCGCCCACCATGTAGATGCCGTGATCCTTGCGGAGTGTCTCGACGATCTCGGGCGCGAGCCCAAGGCGCGAGAACATGCCGCGATGTTCGGCGATGAACCCGAACCGGTCGGAGCCGGTGAGGCGCTGGAGTTCCCCGGCAAGCTGTTCGCGCAAGGCCAGCATGTTCTTGCGCACCTCCTCAAGTTCCGCCTGCCAATCGGCGCGCAGCGCGTCGTCGGTCAGCACCATCGTCACCAGCCGGGCGCCGTGATCGGGCGGGAATGAATAGTTCTGGCGATTGAGATAAGCGAGGTTGCCTTGGGCAACCTTCTGTTTCGAGGCGTCCTGCGACACGGCCATCAAAAGCCCAGTGCGTTCGCGGTAGATGCCGAAATTCTTCGAGCAACTGGCGGCGATCAGCGTCTCGGGGCAGTTTGCCGCCACCTCGCGCGTCGCCTGCGCATCGGCGTCGAGCCCGTCGCCGAAACCCTGATAGGCGATGTCGATCATCGGCAGCGCGCCCTTGGCATTCAGCAACTCGATCACCGCCTTGAACTGGGTGAGGTTCAGGTTGGCGCCGGTAGGGTTATGGCAGCAGCCGTGAAGCAGAACCACGTCACCTTCATCGACGCGTTCAAGATCCTCCATCATACCCGCGAAATCCACCGCGCAGGTGGTTTCGTCGAAATAGCGGTAGGGCACGGTCCCGATGCCCAGATGCTTGAGAATGCTCAGGTGGTTTGGCCAGGTCGGGTCAGAGACGTGCACGCGCGCCTTCGAGTTGGCCATTTTCACCAGTTCGAAGGCCTGCCGCACGGCACCGGTGCCGCCGGGCGTGGCCACGGCCGCCACTTTGTCGCGCGACACAGCGTCGCCAAGCACCAGCCCGATCATCGCGTCGGAAAAGGCCGGATCGCCCGCAAGGCCGGTATAGGCCTTGGTCGTCTCCTCGCCCCACCACTGGTGTTCGGCGGCCTTGATCGCACGCATGATCGGCGTCACACCCTCGGCGTTCTTGTAGACGCCGACGCCAAGGTCGATCTTCCGGTCGCGCGGATCCTCGCGATACATCTGCATCAGCATGAGGATCTTGTCGGCGGGCTGTTCCTTGAGATGTTCGAACATCAGTCCTCTCCGGTGGCGACGGGCACGGTGGGGGAGGCGCCCCATTCCGTCCAGGACCCGTCGTAAAGCGCGTGGTCGGTCTTGCCGATCCGTTCCAGCGCAAGGTTGATGATGGCGGCGGTCACGCCCGACCCGCAGGTGGTGATGACGGGCCGGGACATGTCGACGCCTGCCGCCGACAGCACGGCGCGCAGGCCGTCGGCCTCCTTCATGGTGCCGTCCGCGTTCAGCAGGTCGCGATAGTAGACGTTCTTCGAGCCGGGAATGTGTCCGCTGCGCAGGCCTTCCCTCGGCTCCGGTTCCTCGCCCCGGTACCGGCCGGGAGAGCGCGCGTCGAGGATTTCATAGTCGCCCAGCTTCGAGGCCGCCGAGACCTGGGTGACATCCTTGACCAGATGCGCCTGCCGGCGGACGGTCATGTGCCGGTCGCGGATGATGGGCTCCATGTCGTCCGTTTCGCGGCCCTCGGCCACCCATTTCGGCAGGCCGCCGTCGAGCACGGCGATGTTGTCCTGCCCCATCAGCCGGAAGAGCCACCAGACGCGGGCGGCAGAGAAGAGCCCGTGCGCATCGTAGACCACCACCTGATGGCCGTCGCCCACGCCCATGGCGCGCAGGCGCGACATGAACTTTTCCACCGGCGGCGCCATATGCGGCAGGTCGGAGCGCGCATCGGAAATGTCGTCGATATCGAAGAACCGCGCGCCGGGAATATGGGCCTGCGCGTATTCGGCCCGCGCATCGCGCCCATCGGCGGCCATGAACCACGACCCGTCGAGAATGCGCAGGTCGGGGTCTTTCATATGCGCGGCCAGCCAGTCGGTGGAAACCAGGGTTTTGGGATCGTCAGTTGCCATGTCGGGGCCTCGGTTTGGATGGCATTGTGCCTACAGCCCCGAGGCTGCAAGGGCAAGGCCGGGCGAAAGGTTCCGGCCTGCGCCGAATGCGACCGGCGCCGGTTTGCCCCCATGCCGGGCCAAATTCGGGATTAATCGCCGAAATCGCGAGAAATGATTAGGTCTGTGCCATTGCATGGCGCTAGTGTGATCAATCCGTCGTCCCGAAGGGGAATGCCCGAACAGCGACATGCAGAATTGTCCCGATCGGGTGCCGATCCTTGAATATCTGGCGTCATTTTCAAGGTCCGGAGGCACTTTGACCTGGCCGGATCGTTATCCGGTCGAATTTCCGAAAGCGAACATCCCCACGAGCGGACAAAGACGGTTTCGACGCCGGATCAAGGGGAGACCCGAAATGTACCTTAAGATGAAATTTTCGCAGATGGCCTCACTTGCTGCTGCGATCCCGATCCTGATCATGAGCTCGGCGGTGCGGGCAGATGTGGTGCGCACCCCGATTTCCGAAGGGCAGTTTTCCGGTTTCATGACTTCGTGTCTATTGCAGGGGGGCACCAAACCTCCATTTACGGATCATATTCCCGCGATGTGCTGCGCCATCAACGAAGAGGGCACCCGCTGGTGCATCACGTGTTTCAGTGGAACCGCAGACGACCCGAGGAACTGTTCGGTGACGACACCGGGGCGGGAGTCCAAGTTCAAGAACCTGCGACTGCCAGCACCGGGAAGCGACGTTCTTGCACCGGAGCCAGGAACATCAAAACCCTCTAAAGCCCCGATGGCGCGACCTCAAACCACCCCGTTGATCATCGCACCCAACAACTAGGCCGGGAGTCGTCATTGGCGTCACACCGGCCACGAAAGAGAACCGCGGAAGGGGAAGGGAACAACCTTGGACCTGGAAACGAATGGCATGTGAGGCCGATCCATACCCGCGCCTTTAAGGAATAGACTGATGAAACTGACATCTATACTTTCCACAGGATCACGAACAATTCGACGGTTTGCTGCACTCTCTGCCCTTCTGGTTGCCCCCACAATTGTTGGCGCCTCCCCCCTGCAGATCCTCCCCGGAGAGCAACTGGACGGCGATTTCACGTTGCAGCAGCAAAGCAGTGAGCGTTACATGGATGCCCACGAAAACAGCAACGACAACAGCGTTGTCACGCGTCCAGGACAGGAAAACAACACCCAGGTCTGGACCATTCGCCCGGTTGCAACAAACACCTATACCCTGCAGCAAAAGAGCAATGGCCGGTTCATGGACGCGCATGAAGGGTCGAATGACAACAGCGTCGTCACCCGGGACCGCCAATACAACCTTTCCCAGCATTGGATCATCGTCGCGTCTGATTCGGGCACATTCACGCTGCAACAAAAGAGCACCGGTCTGTATCTGGATGCACATGAGGGAATAAACGACAGCTCTGTCGTGACCCGCTCCCGCCAGAACAACCAGACGCAAAACTGGGTTCTTCGCAAGCATGTCGCGTCTCCGCAGACGCCGCAGCCGGTTCGACTGAACGGTGCCTTCTTTATCCAGCAGCGCAGCAATGCCAGGTTCCTGGATGCGCATGAAGGCAGCAATGACAATTCCGCCGTGACCCGCCCGTTCCAGAACAACAAGACGCAGATCTGGCAGGTAACGCCGCTTGGCGGCAACGTCTTCACGATCAGACAACACAGCTCGGGCCGGTTTCTGGATGCGCATGAAACAGGTAATGACTTTTCGGCTGTCACGCGCGACGCGCAGTCGAACGCCACCCAGCGGTGGATTTTCAGACATGTGATCGACAATAACTACACGATCCAGCAGCAGGTAAACGGCCGCTATCTGGAGGCGCATGAAGGCATCAACGACAGCTCGGCAATGACCCGTCCGTTCCACGGTGGCGCGAAGCAACAATGGACTTTTGTGCCCGTCCAGTAGCGGCGAGCACATGATGTCGAAATACATCAACGCGCCGCCAGCCCTGTGGACTCACAGACCTTCGGCGGCGGCGCGCCTCAACCGTGTTCCTTCAGCAACCGCTGTTTCTGGCGGTTCCAGTCGCGCTTGGCCGCCGTTTCGCGCTTGTCGTGGGTCTTCTTGCCCTTGGCGATGCCGATCTTGATCTTGGCGATGCCGCGATGGTTGAAGTAAAGCACCAACGGAACAAGAGTCATGCCCTTGCGCTGCGTCTCGTTCCACAACCGCGCCAGTTCCTTTTTCGATGCGAGCAGTTTGCGCTTGCGGCGCTCGTCATGCTGAAAGGTCCTGGCCTGGTCGTAGGGCGCGACATAGGCATTCACCAGCCACAGTTCGCCATCCTCGACCGCCGCATAGCTTTCGGCGATGTTCGCCGCCCCCTCGCGCAGGGATTTCACCTCGGACCCTTCCAGCATGATCCCGCATTCCAGATCATCCTCGATGGCATAGTCGAACCGGGCCCGCCGGTTCTCGGCGACCACCTTGTAGTTCGGATTGTCCTTCGGTTTTGCCATCGGGGCTGTCCTTTGGGGCCTAGGGCCGACTCGAAGGCCCAATATAGGCCGGCCGGCCCGACAATGTAACCCGCGCAGGTCAGACGAAGTCGATCACATCGTCGAGCCTGTTCATGTCGTGGAACCCTTCCAGAACGATCCTGTCGCCATTGGCGAAACGCAACTCAATCCCGTCATCCGTCTCGACGGCGTATCGTTCGACAAAGGCGCGGTCGGTCAGGCCGCCGGCGTTGAGGCTGCTGTCGAGCCAC
>JAUIBJ010000792.1 GCA_030428025.1 Alphaproteobacteria bacterium | reverse complement strand
TTTTCCAAACCGCTCCTGCTGGAGGGCGACGAGGCGACGAAGGCCGAGACGCAGGCAACCATGGCTTGGGTCATCGACCAGTGCCTGATCCTGCTGCATCCGATCATGCCCTTCATAACTGAAGAGCTGTGGGGAACCCTCGGGAAACGCGACAAAATGCTGGTGCACGCCGACTGGCCCGACTATGGCGACGAACTGATAGACCGCGACGCCGACCGCGAGATGAATTGGGTGATCAACCTCATCGAGGCCGTCCGCTCGGCGCGCGCGCAGGTGCATGTTCCCGTGGGGCTTTACATTCCCGTCCTTTACACCGAGCTCGACCAGAAGGGGCGCGAGGCCTGGGCACGCAACGAGGTGATGATCAAGCGGCTAGCAAGGATCGACAGCCTGACGCAGACAGATGGGTTCCCAAAGGGCTGCATCACCGTGGCGGTTGAGGGCGGAAATTTCGGCCTGCCGCTCGCCGATGTGATCGACGTGCAGGAAGAGAAGGCACGGCTGGAAAAGACGCTTGCCAAGCTGGAGAAGGAACTCTCCGGGCTGCGCGGGCGGCTGAACAACCCCAAATTCGTGGAAAGCGCACCCGAGGACGTGGTCGAGGAGGCGCGCGAGAACCTTCGCACCCGCGAGGAGGAGGAAGTCAAGCTGCGCGCCGCGCTGGAGCGGTTGGCCGAACTGGGCTGAGCCCCTCTCCTGCTTGCACATCGCCGCGCAATCGCCTTAGCTGCGCTCCATGACCGGACCGAGATACACCGACCTCGTCAGAGACCTGCCCGCCAGCGTGCCCTTCGTGGGCCCGGAGGAACAGGAACGCGCCCGCGGAGCGCCCTTCCGCGCGCGGCTGGGGGCGAACGAAAGCCTTTTCGGCCCCTCTCCCCTCGCGGTCGCCGCGATGCAGACGGCGGCGCAGGAGATCTGGAAATACGGCGAGCCCGACAGCCACGGCCTGCGCCATGCACTGGCCGCGCATCTGGGGGCGGAGCCCGGGAATATCCTTGTCGGCGAAGGGATCGACGGGCTTCTGGGCAATCTGGTGCGGCTGGTGGTAGCGCCCGGCGATGCGGTGGTCACCTCCGACGGGGCCTATCCGACCTTCAACTATCACGTCGCCGGCTTCGGCGGGACGCTTCACAAGGTGCCTTATCGCGACGATCGCGAAGACATGGCGGCCCTGTGGGAAAAGGTGCGGGAGACGGACGCCAAGCTCGTCTATCTTGCCAATCCCGACAATCCGATGGGCAGCTGGCACGAGGGGCACGCCATCGAAGAGGCGCTCGAAACCCTGCCCGACGGCACGCTGCTTGTGCTCGACGAGGCCTATGTGGAATTCGCCCCGGAGGGCGCGGCGCCCCGGATCGCGCCGGACGACCCCCGGGTGATCCGGATGCGCACCTTTTCAAAGGCCTACGGGATGGCCGGGGCGCGAATCGGCTATGCCGTGGGGCAAGCCGACCTGATCCGCAGCTTCGACAAGATCCGCAACCATTTCGGCATGAACCGGGTGGCGCAGGCCGGAGCACTGGCGGCGCTTGAAGATCAGGACTGGCTGCGG
>JAUIBJ010000142.1 GCA_030428025.1 Alphaproteobacteria bacterium | reverse complement strand
GCGCTGGGGCGCGAGGCCGATCTGCGGCATGTGATCGACGCCTATGCGCAGGAGGCACCCTCGCGCAATCACGGGCTGGACATGCTGCCCGTCTTTGCGCATCTGAGCCCCGCCCGGATCGGCCCGGTTCTGACCGAGGCCACATCGGCCCGCCCCGCCTTTCACTTCCGCCTGCCCGATTGTCGGATCGACGAGCACGGCTGGTCGCTCGATCAGGAATGGCGGCGCTGGCGGACGGTGGAACGGGTGGCGGCAGATCCCGACATGCTGGCAACACTGTCCGAAGGCTGGGATGCCGCCTATACCGGTGTGCCGCTGCCGAGGAGTTTCTGGGCCGAGCGCTGCGGCGCGCTTCTGCACGGGCGGGGCCTCGACGATGCGGGGATGGGGGCGCCGTGACCCGACCGGTCATCGCGGTTACCACCTCACGCCGGTCGGGCTGGCGGATCTTTCCGCTGGTGGCCCTCAACGTGGCCTTGGCCGGCGGGCGGTCGGTACGCTGGGACGTAGCGCGCGATATCGACATCGCCGCCATCGACGGGGTGATCATCGGTGGCGGCGACGACATCTCGCCCGATCTCTATGGTGGCCATCTGGTGACATCTGCCCGGCTCGACCCGGCGCGCGACAAAATGGAACGGGGCATCGTCGAGGCCAGTTTTGCCGCAGGCAAGCCGGTTCTGGGCATCTGCCGGGGCAGTCAGATGCTCAACGTCGCACTGGGCGGGACGCTTCACCAGGATGCCTACGGCGTCTACGAGGACAGCCGCCATCACCGCACGATCCTGCCGCGCAAGACCGTCTGCGTCGAGCCGCTGACGCGGCTGGCCGCCATCGCCGGTGAGTCGCCGATGCGCGTTAATGCCCTGCATACACAGGCGGTCAGCGATCTGGGCCGGGGGCTGCGGGTGGCCGCGCGCGACCCCGGCGGCATGATCCAGGCCATCGAGCGCACCCGCGACCCCTTTGCGCTTGGGGTGCAGTGGCATCCAGAACACCTGTTCTATGCCCGCCGACAACGGCGGCTTTTCAGAGCACTTGTGGCCGCCGCCAGAGCCGCCCGCGCGGCCGAGCCACAACTGACCCGCGTCGACAGCGAGATGTGACCGCACCCTGCCGCGAACATTCCCCTGGCCTGCCCCATTTCGGCGCAATTGTTGCCACAGCCCGCTTTTATCCCTGTTGGGGACAGGCAAATGTACAAAGGCAGGAAACAAAGATGGAACCGTTCAACACCGCCAAGATCCGCGACCTTGTTCTTCGCGAGCGCAAGCTGGCCGTCTCCGACCGGGAATGGCAACATCGGCTGCGCGGCTATGGCTACGGCCTGCGCGACACGCAGGAGGGCCGTGTGGTGACCTCGCTGGTGCGCGGAAGCGACATCTGCACCCTGGGCGCGGCCGCCTGATCCGGTCATTTGTCCGTTTCCATTCGGAGGCGGGAGGCGTAACACTCGCCCCCGACTGACCGGAGAAGAGGCGGGATGCGATGACGGAAACGATGATCGGGGTGATCGGGGGCTCGGGCCTCTACGAGATCGACGGGCTCGAAGGCGCGGAATGGCGGGCGGTCGAAACCCCGTGGGGCGCCCCCTCGGACGCAATTCTGACGGGCACGCTGAAGGGCGTGAATATGGCCTTTCTGCCCCGGCACGGGCGCGGCCATGTGCATGGGCCAACGGGCATTCCCTACCGCGCCAATATCGACGCCCTGAAACGGCTGGGCGTAACGGATGTGATCTCAGTCTCGGCCTGTGGGTCGTTCCGGGAAGAGATGGCGCCGGGCGATTTCGTGATCGTCGATCAGTTCATCGACCGTACCTTCGCCCGCGAAAAAAGTTTTTTCGGCACCGGTTGCGTCGGCCATGTGAGCCTGGCGCAGCCGGTCTGCCCGCGTCTGGGCGATGCCTGCGAGGCGGCGGCGCGGGCGGCGGGCATCACTGTCCATCGCGGAGGCACCTATCTGGTCATGGAGGGACCCCAATTCTCCACGCTGGCCGAATCGAAGATGTATCGCGAGGTCTGGGGGGCGGATGTGATCGGCATGACCAACATGCCCGAGGCCAAACTCGCCCGAGAGGCGGAGCTGTGCTATGCCTCCGTGGCGATGGTGACCGATTACGACAGCTGGCACCCGCATCACGGCGAGGTGGACATCGCCCAGATCGTCGCAACCCTGCATGGCAACGCCGACAAGGGGCGCGGCATGGTCAGGGGGCTACCCGAGAAAGTGGGCCCCGAGCGGGCGCTTTGCCCGCATGGCTGCGATCAGGCGCTGGAATTCGCCATTCTGACCGCTCCGCACGCGCGCGACCCGGAGCTTCTGGCCAAGCTCGACGCGGTGGCGGGCCGGGTGCTCTGACAGCGGCGCGGCCTCAGAGGCCGGGGAAGTCCGCATGGACGAGCGCGTGATCGCTGGCGTGCGGATGGTCGGGATGGTCGGGCGCCCGTTTCATCCCCGAGCGGAGGATCTGGGGGCGAACGTCAGGGAATTCCCGGGCGAGGCGCGGCGACAGCAGGATTCGGTCGGGGCGCGACAGCAGATGCGTCTCGGGCGTTTCATAGGTCCAGTCGCTGCCCGGTGACAGACGGTCCATCAGATCCACCGCGAAGCCGCCCTTGAGCGGTACGAGGGCCGAGCTCGTGGGCCCGTCGCCTCGTGCCGGTTCGTTGAAATCCCCCATGACGATCCAGCGTTCCTCCTCGGGCCGGGCAAAGCGGGCCTCGACGAGCTTGCGCACGCCCCTTGCCTCGGCCTCGCGGACGATATGGGCGCGGGCCGCATCGGGATAGGGCGCCTTGAAATGGCAGATGAAGAGCGTGACGGTGTCGAAGTCAAGCTGAAGGCAGTCGCGGCGGAAAAGCGGTTGATCGCGCAGATCTGCCGGCAGGTCGGTAAGGCCGAGGTCGCGCCCGCTCTTGCTGGCGTGGCTTGTCGCCCGAACTGGCCGGCACCGGCACAGCGCGGCCACGTTCAGGCCACGGCCGTCATTTCCCGGGAAACAGTAGCGATGCGGATAGGGCGGGCTGCCGGCGGGCTGCAGGAACCTGTCATGAAAGAACTCCAGCGCCGCGAGGTCAAACACCTCCTGCAGGGCGACCACATCCGCCGCCGCATCCCGGATCACCTCCGCCGTCCGCTTGCGGTCGGCGATGTCGCGGGCCTCCGATCTCTCTGCCGCCGGCACATCCCCGTCCGCCGCGCCGTCAAGCACGGACCGGTCGTTCCGCCTGCGTAGGCGCATGTTCTGAAGGTTGAAGGTCGCGATCCGCATGCGCCACTCTAGGCCTGCTGCGCGGGCATCGACAACAGGTGCGCTGGTCATGGATTGACGTCGGGGGCGAGACAGGCTTGGGTGATGGCACGGGAGTGCCCGGCTGAAGCCCGGTCTACGAAGGAGGTGGCGTGATGGCCCTCGATCTCTGGCTTGCCTTCGTGGCCGCCTCGACCGCGCTGTTGCTGATCCCCGGGCCCACGGTGCTGCTGGTATTGAGCTATGCGCTGAGCCAGGGGCGGCGGGTGGCGGTGGCCAGCGCCACCGGCGTTGCCCTGGGCGATTTCGTCGCCATGACCGCCTCGCTTCTGGGACTTGGGGCGCTGGTGCTGGCCTCGGCCACGCTGTTCAGCGTGCTGAAATGGGTCGGTGCGGCCTATCTGATCTATCTTGGCGTGAGGATGTTGCGCAGCGCACCTTCGGGCGGGCTGGAGCAACTTGCCGATACCGAGATTGCCGGGAGGGGCGTATTCTGGCACGCGGCCGCCGTGACCGCACTCAACCCCAAATCCATCGCCTTCTTCATCGCCTTCGTGCCGCAATTCGTGAGCGTGGGTCCGCCGCTCCTGCCGCAATTCGCGATCCTGATCGCCACCTTCGTGGGCCTCGCGGCCGTCAATGCGCTGGCCTATGCGTTGCTGGCCGACCGGCTGCGACAGACGATCCGCAAACCGGGCGTGATCGCCTGGCTGACGCGGGGCGGCGGCGTTGCGCTGATCGGCATGGGGGTGATGACCGCCGCCGTGCGCCGGAGCGCATGAGCGAAGGGCCCGGCACAGTCCTGATCCTCGGGGCCGACGGGTTCATCGGACGGCATCTGGCCTTCGGGCTTCGGGCGCAGGGCTGGCGGGTTCTGGCCTCGGCCCGGCGCACCGAACGGCTGTCGCAGATGGGGTTCGAGGTGCTGCGCGCGGATCTGGCCGGGCCGGAGGCCGCCGAGGCGGAAGGCTGGCGAGCCCGGCTGACCGATGTCACCCATATCGTCAATGCCGCCGGGGTGCTGAGCGCGCCGGTCGCTGTCTCGGAAGCGGTGCATGTCCATGCGCCAGAGGCGATCTATGGCGCTTTACCCGAGGGCGCGCGCGGTGTGTTGATTTCGGCGGTGGGGATCGGCGAGAGCGAGACGGAATTCGCCCGCCACCGCCGCTGCGGCGAAAAGGTCGCGCTGGCGCATGGGATCACGCCGCTGCGGGTCGGGCTGGTGCTGGGCGAGACCTCCTATGGCGGCTCGTCGCTGGCCCGGGCGCTGTCGGCGCTGCCTCTGGTCACGCCGGTGGTCGGGACGGGCACCCAGCGGTTCAACCCGATCCATGCCGCCGATCTGGCGCGCGTCGTGGACCGGCTTCTTCGGCATCCTGCTGAGGGCATGCAAGAGGTGGGTGGGCCCGAGACGGTGACCCAGACGGAAATGCTGCAGGGCCTTCGCGGCTGGCTGGGGCTGGGGCGGGTGCCGGTCCTGCGGCTGCCGGTGAGGCTCTGCCGGCTGATTGGGCGGCTGGGCGATGCGATGCGTCTGGGTCCGATCTCGGCCACCTCGGTGGCGCAGTTGCAGGCCGGGGTTCTGGCGCGGCCTTCCGAGGCGGTGCGCGCCCTGCCAGAGCCGCCGCGCGGGTTTTCCGAGTTCCTCGCCGCCCGCCCCGCCGGCACGCAGGACCTGTGGCACGCACGGCTTTACCTCATGCGCCCGGTGCTGCGGCTGGTTCTGGCCGCGCTCTGGCTGGCCTCGGGGGCGATCGGGCTGTTTCTGCCCGCATCGGATTTCCTGCCGCTGGTCGCCGGATCGGGCGTGCCGGACACGGTGCTTATCGCGCTCGCACGTCTCGGCGGCGTGGCCGATCTCGCCATCGCGCTGGCGCTCCTGCGCGGCTGGCGGCCAAGGCTGATGGCGGGGGTGCAGGCGGCGCTGGTGCTGGGTTACACGGCAGCCTTTACAGCACTCGCGCCGGTGCTGTGGCTACTGCCTCTGGGCGGGCTTCTGAAGAATCTGCCCGTCCTGGCACTGATATTGCTGATCTTCATCCTCGAGGAGGAGAGATGAGCCTCGATCCCTACCTTCTGGCCAAATGGCTGCATATCCTGAGTTCCACTGTGCTGTTCGGAACCGGCATTGGCACAGCCTTCCAGATGGTTTGGGCGATGCGCGGAGGCCGGGTGGAAACGGTCCATTCCGCGGCCTCGGGGGTGGTGGTGGCCGATTGGCTCTTCACCCTGCCGGCAGGAGTGGTGCAGCCGGTGACGGGGCTTTGGCTGGCGTATCTCGCGGGCTACGGGCTGGCCGAGCCCTGGCTGGTGGCCGCCTATCTGCTCTACCTGCTGGCCTTTGCCTGCTGGCTGCCGGTGGTGCGGCTTCAGATCCGCATTCGCGATCTGGCCGCCGAGGCGCTAAGGACGGGCGCGCCGCTTCCGCCGGACCTGCACCGGGCCTATCGGCGCTGGTTTCTTCTGGGATGGCCCGCCTTTTTCGCGCTCGTGGGCGTATTCTGGCTGATGATCGCCAAGGCGCTGCCCGTCTGACGGGTCCGGGCTTAGCCGTGCTTGTCGATGAAACTGCGGATGAAACCCCGGATTTCCCGGGCCGCGCTGGTGTCCATTTCCTTGCAGAGGCCAATGAACCTGTCGCGTTCTTCCTTGTCGAGCCGAAGGATCAACTGACTGTCTTTCTTGACAGATTTCTTCTTGTCCTTTCTGTCGTCCTTCTTGGTCACGTGGCTTTCGTCCCTTGATCACTTGACAAGTTGCCAATACAATGTATATACATTGCATATGCATACGGGGCCAAGATAGCGGCCTCGGGAAAAGAAAGGAACAAAAAAGATGATGCTGCAGACGGCAAGATTGACCCTCGTGCGGGACCGGATGGACTGGACGCGCCCACATCTACCCTGGGTTCCCAAATTCCTTTACTCCCAGGTTCTGAGGAGGCGGAACCCTTTCTGAAGCGCCTTTCGCGGCAGGCGCACCGTCGCCCGCCCCTGATCCCGGCCCCTTGCTAAGGGGGCCGGGATCAGCCAAAACCGGACCCCGGGCGCAGCGATTTCCCGGAGGCCGGCAATGCATAAATCCACAGATGTCAGGGACTATATCCGCACGATCGCGGATTTTCCGCATGAAGGCATCCTTTTTCGCGACGTGACCACGCTCTTTGCCGATCCGCGCGGGTTCCGCATGGCCATTGACCAGATGCTGCACCCTTTTATCGGCGCCGCGATCGACAAGGTGGTTGGGCTGGAGGCACGTGGTTTCATCCTCGGCGGCGCCATCGCGCACCAGCTGTCGGTGGGCTTCGTGCCCGTCCGCAAAAAGGGCAAGCTGCCCGGTCCGGTGATTTCCGAGGACTACCAGTTAGAATATGGCGAGGCCGTGGTCGAGATCCACGACGACGCCATCGCTGCGGGCGAGAAGGTTCTGCTGGTCGATGACCTTCTCGCCACCGGCGGCACCGCCGAGGCCGGCATCCGGCTGATCGAGCGACTGGGAGGTGAGATCGTCGGCTGTGCCTTCATCGTCGACCTGCCCGATCTGGGCGGGCATGAACGACTCGAAAAACTGGGGCTCGATGTACACGCCGTCTGCGCCTTCGAGGGCCTATAAGGCAATTCGTAACACCGCCACGCTACCCCTCGACCCGCCGATTGGGACCGGCCCTGCTTGATGGCGGATCCGAGAGATGGCGCCGGCGCCCCGTTTCGCCTGCCGGAACAGGATGCGTGCCGTTCAGGCTCAGCCGGCGCGGGAGGTGGCTTGCAGCCAGTTGATGTAAAGCCTTTCGGCCATCTCGTTAAAGGCAGTCATATTCGCCGCGCAATCGGCCTCGAACCGCTCCAGCCCGTTCTTGCCCATAGCCTTTTCCAGCGCCCCGGCATATTCGGGGATCTTGCCCCAGGTCTGAACCGTGTCGGGCTCGACCTCCACATGGAACTGCATCGAATAGGCGCGGGTCTGCCATTTCATCGCTTGAACAGGGCAAGCCGGCGAGGTGGCCAGAACCTGCGCCCCCTCGGGCAGGGCCGTCACTTCGGCGGAATGCCATTGCAGGCAATTGAATCGCTCCGGAACACCGTCGAAGAGCACGCCGGAGGCGCCGGCTTCGGTCAGTTGCACGTCGAGCACACCGATTTCGGGCGTCTCGGACGGGCCGACCTTGCCACCGAGCGCCTCGGCCAACAGCTGATGCCCGAGACAGAGGCCCAGATAGGGCAGGCCCCGCTCCGCCACCGCCTCGCGGATGAACGCCTTTTCCTCGACCAGCCAGGGGTGGGTGTCTTCCTGCCAGACGTCCATCGGACCGCCCATGACCCAAAGCGCGTCATAGCCGTCGAGCGCCGGAAGCGCCTCGCCCTCGTTGAGATGCACGGGCTCCCAACTGTGGCCGTCCTCT
>JAUIBJ010000791.1 GCA_030428025.1 Alphaproteobacteria bacterium | reverse complement strand
CGGCCTTCCTGATGATTCCGGTCGCCTCGGCCATCACCTCGATGTTTCTCGACGAGGTGGCCCAAGCGGTGGAGGACCGCCATTACCCCCACCTGCCGCCCGCGCGCCGAACGCCCTTCGGCGAGGCTGTGCGCGACACGGTCAACTTCCTCGGCATCATTATCGCCGCGAACCTCCTGGCTTTCGTGGCCTATGCCTTTCTCCCTTTCGCCTCGCCCTTCATATTCTATGCGCTGAACGGCTATCTGCTGGGGATGGAGTATTACACTCTGGCGGCGATGCGCCGACTGGGGCGGCAGGGGGCAAAGGCCTCACGCCGCAAGAATGTCCTGACGATTTGGTTCGCCGGGATTCTGATGGCGCTGCCGCTGACCCTGCCGCTGGTGAACCTCTTGATTCCCATTCTCGGGGCGGCGACCTTCACCCATATCTTCCACCGCCTGCAGGGCAACGCCTAGAGCGCCGGTCCCTCGCGGCCCGCGTCCTGTTCTTGCGGCGTAGGCGTATGGTTGAAGGCCGCGGCCGCAAGGCAGGCCTGCTCGCCGCCCAACGCGGCGATGCGGGCGGCCTGATCGCGAAAGCAGAGGTCGTTCACAGCCTCCGGATCGCAGATCGCCCGCAACCGCCGTTCCCCCTCGGCCAGTGCCTCGGCCGCCTCTTGCGTCGGGGCGGCGGCAAGGTCGGTCCGCTCGCCCGGATCGGCGTGAAGGTCGAAAAGCTGCGGCGGGAAGTCCACGTAGTAAACGTATTTCCAACGGTCCCAGCGGATCATGAAAGTCCCGGTGGTTGAGCCGCCGTCGTGGTATTCGCTCAGGATAGCGCGGTTCGGGTCGTCAGGCTCCACCGCCAGATCGCGCAGTGACCTGCCGGGATAGGCCCCCGCGCCCGCAACGCCGAGAACCTCCAGCGCCGTGGGCGCGATGTCGATCAGCGAGGCGCCGGTTTGCACACGCCGCCCCGCCGTCACGCCGGGGCCGGCCACGATCATCGGCACACCGGCGGAAGCCTCGTACATCACCTGCTTGGTCCAGAAGCCCAGGTCCCCCATCATGTCGCCGTGATCCGAGACATAGATCACCACCGTGTCATCTGCCTGCCCCGAGGCTTCTAGCGCCGCCAGCACCCGGCCCACGCAATCGTCCATGAAACTGGTGAGGCCGTAATAGGCCGCTTTGGCCTGGCGAATCCTGTCGAGGTCGAAATGCCGGTCATAGTCGAAGAACCGCGCAACATTGCGCAGCTCGGGATGGCTCGGGCGGTCGGCCGGGTCGTGGCCCGCCGGCAGGTCCATTTCCGCCGGGTCGTAGAGCGCCGCCCAGTCCCCGGGCGCCCTGAGCGGGTAATGCGGGCTCACCAGCGAGACGAACGCGGCCCAGGGCCCCTCGCGCCGTTCCGGAGCGCCCAGCCAGTCAATGGCGGCCCCGGTGATTGCGCAGTCATAATCGGTATAGCTGCTCGGCCCCGTGCCGATATCGGCGGCGAGTTCCGCGGCGCTGTCATAGGCGGGCGGATTCTTGCGCAACAGCCCAACCGGCCAGCCGACCCCACCCACCACATGCAT
>JAUIBJ010000141.1 GCA_030428025.1 Alphaproteobacteria bacterium | reverse complement strand
AACCTTTCTCTTGTCGAGCCGCGCCTCACCGGCCCGGCAGAGATTTCCACGCGCATGGGCTGGCAGGCGGACGGACAAATCAGCCTGCCGCGGCTGCGCCTTGTGGCGCTGGATGCCGTGCTGACCGCCGACGGCGTACTCGACACGGGCGATCCAGACCTGCCGGTCGAGGGTCAACTGAACCTCACGGCAAGTGACCTTTCACGCCTTTCCGCCCTCACCGGCCAGCCGCTGGCCGGAGCGGCCGAACTCACGGCCAAGGGCCAGGGCGAGATCGAGGGCCGCAGCATCGACGCCGAGGTGACGCTGGATGCCGAGCGCTTCCGCTCGGGCATTGCCGAGCTTGACCGGCTGATCGCCGGCGACCTGAGCCTCGACGCCGATCTGGCGCTGACCGAGGGACGCCCCTTTATCGAGCGGTTGGTGCTGCAGGCCTCGCGGCTGAGCGCCCGGGCGTCGAGCGCCGCGCCGGGGGCACCGGTCGACATCTCGCTGAGGCTGGCCGATCTGGGGGTGCTTGCCACCGGCATCAGCGGGCCGGCGCAGCTGCAGGGCAGCCTGTCCTTCCCGCAGGACAGCATCGAGACGGTGACGGTCGATCTGAATTTCAGCGGGCCGGGCGGCACCTCGGCCCGGATCGGCGGGCAGGTCCGCGGCCGTGGCCGGAACCTGGCTCTGTCGGTCACCGGCAATGCACCGCTGGGTCTTGCCAACAGCTTCATCGCCCCCCGCTCCATCCAGGGCCCCGCGCGTTTCGACCTGCGCCTTGACGGGCCGCCGCAGCTTGGCTCCCTCACCGGGCAGATCAGCACCAGTGGCTCCCGACTGGCTCTGCCGCAACTGAAAAGCTCGATCGACGGGCTTTCGGGCAATGTCACGCTCTCCGGCGGGCAGGCCCGGTTCGATCTGACCGGCAATGCCGGTGCTGGCGGCAGCTTCCGCCTCAGCGGGCCGATCACGCTGGCCCCGCCCTTCGATGCCCGGCTGGACATCGCGCTCAACAATCTTGGGCTGGAAGATCCCAACCTCTATCAGACCTCCCTGAACGGGACTGTCACCGTGAACGGCCCGCTGACCGGCGGTGCCGCGATCGGGGGCGCGGTGCAACTGGGCCGGACCGAGTTGCGCGTGCCCTCGGGCAGTTCCGGCAGCCCCGGCGACATTCCCGACATCGTCCATGTAAACGAACCCGCCGACGTGGCCCGCACCCGCCGGCGCGCCGGGCTCATCGAAAGCGGCAAGGATGGCGCCGTGGCCGCCTTCCCGCTCAACCTCGTTGTGGTTGCGCCCGACCGGATCTTCGTCCGCGGCCGCGGGCTCGATGCGGAACTGGGGGGCAGGGTGCTGCTGAGCGGAACCACCGCCGATGTGGTGGCCAGCGGCGTCTTCGAGCTGATCCGCGGGCGGATCGACGTGCTGACGAAACGGCTGACGCTCAGCGAGGGGATCATCGATCTGCGCGGCTCGCTCGACCCCTATCTGCGCTTCGTCGCCCGGACAGAGACCGACGACACCACCGTCGAGATTGTGCTGGAGGGACCTGCCAGTTCGCCAACTGTCAGCTTCTCCTCCACCCCCGACCTGCCTCAGGAGGAGATCGTGGCGCAGCTTCTCTTCGGCCGCAGTTTTACCGAAATGTCGGCCTTTCAGGCGGCGCAGCTGGTCTCGGCCGTGGCCACTCTGTCGGGGCGCGGCTCCGGCGGGTTGACCGGGCAACTCCGCGACAGCCTGGGCCTGAGCGATTTCGACATCACCTCGACAGAGGGCGGCGCCACCCAGTTCAGCGCCGGCGCCTATCTGTCCGAGAACATCTATTCGGAGTTTTCAGCCGACAGCGAGGGCCGAAACGAGATTAACCTGAATCTCGACCTGTCCTCGTCTCTCACCGTGCGGGGCAGCGCCAGCAACACCGGCGAAACCGGGCTCGGCATTTTCTACGAAAAGGACTACTGAGCGCCACTCAGGCCGCGCCGGCCCCCTGGCCGAAGGTCGCCTCCATAAGCAACCGCGCCTCGTAGCGCTTTAGGCAGTGCCGGGCGGTGTCGCCGACATGCTGCGGGGTGGTGCGCAGTTCGGGGAAGATCGCGAACAGCTCCTCCCGCGCCTCCTCGGCCACCGCGCTCAGCCCCACATCGCCGGCATGAAAGCTCTCGGTCGCGATGCCCTCTGCGTAGATGATCTCGTGATGGTCGAACATCAGGTGGATATAGGTGACCTCGGGCATCGTCTTGCGGCATGCGTCAACACCGTCGATCAGGTGCTTGGCCGCGACCAGAACCTCGTCCTGCCCGAACAGCAGCTGGGCTTGATAGCCGGTAAAGAGAATCCGGTGTTGGGGCGAGACCAGCAGCCCCTTGCGCGACCCGTCCAGCACCGAGGGGGCGACCCAGACCGGCGCGAAACGGCCGTGACCGGCCACGCTGCGCTTGCCAATCCAGCGGATCGGCTGCAGGCCGCTGTCGCGGGTGACCACCCTGTCACCCGGCCTAAGCGTCTCGATCGGTCGCTCACCCACTTCCGTCAGGATCAGCGTGCCGGGGGTGAAGCAGATGATGTTCTCGATCTCCGAGAACTCGACATAGGTGCCGTCGGCCATGGTGAAATGGCCCGACAGCCCGCCGTTCTCGTCATCGGCATTGGTGAAGGTGATGTCGTCATAGGTGACATCCGAGGTCAGTTGCAGCGTGTCGCCGCCGGTCTCGTCGCCCTCGCCGCCGGTGATCGAGATGGAATCGTTGCCGGTGCCGGTGGTGTCGTCATCGACCAGGGTGAAATAGTCGTCACCATCGCCACCGGTGACGGTATCGCCTTGATCGACGGTGATCGTGTCGTCGCCCGCCCCACCCGACACAAGATCGGCGCCCTCGCCACCATCCAATATGTCGCCGCTGGTGTCGCCGTCAGGCTGGGGTGCGATATCCGTCACCGTGCCGACCACGTTGTCGACCATCAGCTCGCCGCCGCTGTCCTTGACGATCTCGATCCGGATCGGCTGGCCGTTCAGGCTGGGATCGGAATAGCCGTTGGTGCTGACAGAGACGGTGGTCAGGGTGTCGCTGTCGCCGGTCGAACCGCTGGTCGTGCCGATCAGGGTCGAACCTGCATAGATGTTGATCGTGTAGTTGGAACTGCCGGCATAGGTCGCATCGCCGACATCCATCTCGAACGTGTAGGTTTCCCCGTCCTGATAGGTCTGCGACAACGTCTGGCTGAGCGAATTGCCGTTGTTGTAGAGGAAGGCCACGTTGACGCCATCGACCGCGCTCTCGTCCAATTCGCCGGACGAGGGGTTCTGATCGCCCACGAAGCCCGAGGTCGTCCAGTCCGGCACGCCGGTGGTCCAGTTGCCGTCACTGTGCGAGGTGGTCTCGAAACTGCTGTTGGCGATCTCGATATCGGCCGAGCCGGGGGTCGAGGTGTCATCGCCGCCGAAGATCGTGTCGTTCCCGCTGCCCCCGGTGATCTGGTCGGTGCCGTCGCCTCCGACCAGAACGTCGTCGCCCTCGCCACCGTCGATCGTATCGTCGCCGTCGGTCTTGCCCTGGGCGGTGAAATGCACGTCGCTGACCCAGATGACCTGGCCGGTGGTGCCGAGCTGGTCATAGTCGACCTCGACATAAGCGACCGGGCCTTCGATCTCGACCAGGACCGAGCCCGTGGCATCGGTCGAGCTTTGCGGGTTGTTCCCATCGACAAAGGGCGCCGTTCCGGTCTGGCTGACCCCCTGATAGGTGACGGTCACGTCAAGCGGGTTGCCCTCTTCGTCATAGGCGCGGATGGTGATCCCGTCATCCCAGCCGCTTCCGGAGGACTCGTCCACATCGTTGATGCGGAAGCTGACATCGGTGACCTCGTCCTCGTAGCCCGAGCCCTCGACCGCCGAAAAATCGAAACGCAGCGTCGCCGTGTCGCCCACCGAGCCGCCGCCGCGCAACTCGGCCGCAGAGTTGGGATCGAACGGCTCGCCCGTATCGACATACTGGTCGCGAACCGAGTCGACGGCGATGCTGTCGCCATTGCCCTGGTCGGTATAGCTGACGGTAACCTCGATGCCGCCGGTATCCTGCGTGACACCGCTGCTGAGGTCCGCCCCGTCCGCGCCGGTGGCGCTCCAGTCGAAGAAAAGATCGACATCGTCGGGCGTCAGCCCGCCGGTGATGTAATCGTCTCCCGCCCCGCCCGACAGGCTGTCGCCGCCATCGGCCCCGTCGATCGTGTCGTTGCCGCCCAGCCCGTCGATGGTATCGCTGCCCGCGTCGCCGTCCAGACGGTCGGCGCTGCCGGTGCCCTGGACACTGTCGCCGCCCTCACTGCCCTGAAGCGAGGTGAAATGGTCCAGCAGCGTCGCGCCGCCGAGATTGGCGTCGGTGCCGCCGACCCCAGCTTCGCCCACGGTGAAGGAACTGGTGCCATCGCTGATGGTGATTATGCCGGAGGCAGCGTTGGTTTCGACCGTGTAGTTGGGCGGAAGCGCGTCGAAATCAAGCGAGTGGCCAGGGCCTGACTCGTTCACGCCGCTCCAGAAGGCGGCGTTGTTCCAATTCGATTCGGTGATGACATAGACTGTCATCGCTACACCTCGACACTCAATCCTGGCCCGCCACCGGACGCCGGCAACGGGTACACCCCGCGCCGGTTTGCGCGGGACGGGCGCCCTGTCAGGCACGCACTCTGTTCTCTTTCAGGCTCTTTTCTGCTCGGCCTGCCCTCGTCCCTTGCCATCGGCGCGACGGACCCGATTTTCTCGGGCACCCGGTTGGGCCTTGACATGGAACGTCCTTGCCGGAGTACGATCGGATTTGGCGCATGTTAGGGTGCAAGTTTGAAAAAACTGTGCGCGCGCCCTGCGCCGGGCCACAATTCAGCCCAGTTGTTCCGCCCGTTGCGCCTCTGCGGCCCGGCGGACGACCTCGGCCATTTCCTGCAACTGCTCCGCCAGCGGACTTGTCCGGCGCCAGATCATGCCCACCGTGCGCGACGGGTGCGGCGGCCCGAAGAAGGTCACCGACACATCTGCCGAACGGGTTTCGACCGGCACCGCCATTTCGGGCACGAGGGTGATGCCCAGCCCCGCCGCCACCATCTGCACCAGTGTCGACAGGCTGCTGCCGTCGAGCCTGTCATCGCCTCCGGCAGCGCGGATATTGCAGAAGGACAAGGCCTGATCGCGGAAACAGTGCCCCTCTTCCAGCAGCATTAGCCGTTTCCGGCCCAGATCCTCTGGACCCGGCACCGGCTGGCCGGCCTCGGCGCGAGGCCGAACCAGAACGAAGGCCTCGTCGAACAGTGCCACCTCGGTCAGCGCCGGTTCCGAGACCGGAAGCGCCACGATGGCTGTGTCAAGCCGGCCGTCCAGCAATTCGGCAATCAGCCGTTCGGTCAGGGTTTCCCGGACATGGATGTCGATGCCCTGATAACTCTCCGCCAGCGCGCCGACGACGCGCGGCAAAAGATAGGGGGCGATGGTGGGGATCACCCCGATCCTCAGCCGCCCGACCAGATGCTCGCCGCTGGCGCGAGCCAGATCCCCCAGTTCGTCCACCGCCCGCAGGATGTCCTGCACCCGGCCCGCAAAGGCCTCGCCCAGCGTCGTCAGCCGCACCTGCCGCGCCCCCCGCTCGAACAACGCGGCGCCCACGTTTTCCTCAAGCTCCCGGATCTGCACAGACAGCGCCGGCTGCGAGACCGCGCAGGCCCCCGCCGCGCGCCCGAAATGCCGGTGCCGGGCCAGTGCCTCAAAATATCTCAGTTGTCTCAGGGTAATGTTGGCCATAAGAACAAATTATCGAAGCGATGCGAAAATTCAACTTAATCAAATCAGATAAGTTTGTTAGAACGATTCCAGAATCTGGGAGGACCAGCACGTAACCAAGAGAAATCTCGGGTATCGCGCCGTTGGCGCGAGCCTTCGATTCTCTTTCTGTCGGCCTCCCGATCCACGCCACCAATGGAGAGTGAGAAATGGACGGAAACGACATCAAATCGACCGGCAAATGCCCGGTCATGCACGGCGGGCTGACCCATACAGGCATCAGCGTCACGGATTGGTGGCCCAATTCGCTGAATTTCGACATCCTGCACCAGCACGACGCCAAGACCAACCCGATGGGTCCCGATTTCGATTATCGCGAAGAGCTCAAGAAGCTCGATGTCGAGGCGCTGAAGGAAGATCTCAAGGCCCTGATGACCGACAGCCAGGACTGGTGGCCGGCCGACTGGGGCCATTACGGCGGCCTGATGATCCGCATGGCCTGGCACTCGGCGGGCTCCTACCGTCTGGCCGACGGCCGCGGCGGCGCCGGCTCGGGCAACCTGCGCTTCGCGCCCCTGAACTCCTGGCCCGACAACGGCAACCTCGACAAGGCCCGCCGCATCCTGTGGCCGATCAAGAAGAAATACGGCAACAAGGTCAGCTGGGCCGACCTGATCATCCTCGCCGGCAACATGGCCTATGAATCGATGGGTCTGAAGACCTTCGGCTTCGCCTTCGGCCGCGAGGATATCTGGCACCCCGAGAAAGACACCTACTGGGGCGCCGAGAAGGAATGGCTGGCGCCGTCCGACGAGCGTTATGAGGATGTGGGCAAGCCCGACACGATGCAGAACCCGCTGGCCGCCGTCCAGATGGGCCTCATCTATGTGAACCCCGAAGGCGTGAACGGGCACCCGGATCCGCTCAAGACCGCCGCCATGGTTCGCGAAACTTTCGCCCGGATGGCCATGGATGACGAGGAAACCGCCGCGCTCACCGTGGGCGGGCACACCGTCGGCAAATGCCACGGCGCGGGCGACGCGGCCACGCTGGGCGCCGAGCCAGAGGCGGCGGATGTCGAGGCACAGGGCTTCGGCTGGCTGAACCCCAATCTCGGCGGTTCGGCCAACAAGGCGATCACCTCGGGCCTCGAAGGCGCCTGGACGACGCACCCGACCGTGTTCGACGACGGCTATCTCAAGATGCTCTTCAACCATGAATGGGAGTTGAAGAAGTCCCCCGCCGGCGCGAACCAGTGGGAACCCGTGGAGATCGCCGAAGAGGACAAGCCGGTCGATCCGACCGACCCCTCGATCCGCCACAACCCGATCATGACCGACGCCGACATGGCGATGAAGATGGACCCGGCCTATCGCGCCATCTGCGAGAAGTTCATGGCCGACCCGGAGTATTTCCGCGACACCTTCGCCCGGGCCTGGTTCAAACTGACCCATCGCGACATGGGCCCGCGCGTGCGCTACATCGGCCCCGACGCGCCGCAGGAAGATCTGATCTGGCAGGATCCGATCCCGGCCGGCCCCACCAACTACGACATCGGAGCGGTCAAGAAGAAGATCGCCGAAAGCGGCCTCGCGCTGTCGGAGATGGTCGCCACCGCATGGGACAGTGCGCGTACCTATCGCGGCTCGGACATGCGCGGCGGCGCCAATGGCGCGCGCATCCGGCTGGCGCCGCAAAAGGACTGGGAAGGCAACGAGCCCGAACGGCTGCAGCGCGTGCTGTCGGTGCTGGAGCCCATCGCCAAGGAATACGGCGCCTCGCTGGCCGACGTGATCGTGCTGGCGGGTAACGTGGGCGTGGAACAGGCAGCCCGCGCCGCGGGCTATCCCGTCGATGTGCCCTTCGCCCCCGGCCGGGGCGATGCCACCGACGAGATGACCGACCACGACAGCTTCGACGCGCTCGAACCGCTGGCCGACGGTTTCCGCAACTGG
>JAUIBJ010000790.1 GCA_030428025.1 Alphaproteobacteria bacterium | reverse complement strand
CCCGAAGTCATGTTCCTCGATGAGCCCACAGCAAGCCTCGATCCGGCCTCCGTGCTCGCCATCGAGGAGATCGTGAGCGAGGCGCGAGCCCGCGGTGTCCGGATCATCTTCGTGACCCACGACATCGGTCAGGCGCGGCGCATGGCCGACGATGTCGTGTTCCTGCATCGCGGGCGGGTCGCCGAGCATGAGCCGGCAACAGACTTCTTCCCCGAGCCCCGGTCACCCGAGGCGCGGGATTACCTGAACGGCAGAATTGTCGTCTGACAAAAGCAAAAAGGGAGAGACCATAATGCTTGCAAGGAAACTGACAGCGACGGCAGTCGCACTGGTGATCGGAAGCGCCGCCTGGGCGCAGGAGTCGATCATCGTCCAGTCAACCACCTCCACGGCCAACTCGGGCCTTTACGACTACCTCCTGCCCATCTTTCAGGACAAGACCGGTATCCAGGTAAACGTCGTGGCTGTCGGCACCGGTCAGGCGATCAAGAACGCAGAGAATTGCGACGGCGATGTGCTTCTCGTTCACGCGAAGGCGTCAGAGGAGGCGTTCGTCGAAGCCGGCTTTGGCACCGAGCGGACGGATCTGATGTACAACGATTTCGTCGTGGTTGGCCCGGCTGCCGACCCGGCGGGTGTCGCGGGCATGAACGACGTGCAGGGTGCCCTGACGAAGATTGCCGAAGCAGGCGCACCCTTCGCCTCGCGCGGCGACGACAGCGGAACGCACAAGGCCGAACTCCGGCTCTGGAAGTCGGCGGATATCGATCCGACCGGGGCCTCGGGCGATTGGTATCGCGAGACCGGCTCCGGCATGGGCGCAACGCTCAACACCGGCATCGGCATGGGTGCCTATGTGATGACCGACCGCGCCACCTGGATCAGCTTCGAGAACAAGCAGGATTACGGTGTCGTCGTCGAAGGCGACGAGGACATGTTCAACCAGTATGGCGTGATCCCGGTGAACCCGGCCAAGTGTCCGTCGGTGAACGTGGATGCCGCGCAGAGCTTTGCCGACTGGCTGGTCTCGGATGAGGGGCAGGACGTCATCGCAGGCTACAAGGTCAACGATCAGCAACTGTTCTTCCCCAACGCGCCCGACAACTGATAGGCTGATCGGGGCGGCACGTCGCTTGCCGCCCTGAAAATCCAAAGAGTTGCCATGGAAGATATCGCCTTTCCGGATCACGAATACCTGACGGTCAAGGAACTGGCCGACCTTCTGCGCCTGAAGGAGCGAAAGATCTATGATCTGGCGTCCTCGGGCGCGGTTCCGTGTTCGAAGGCAACGGGAAAGCTCCTCTTTCCCGCCGCCGAGATCAGGGCGTGGATCGAGAATGCCAAGTCAGGCGGACCGGCGGGTTCGCCATCCGCCACGCGCCCCTCGATCGTTCTCGGCAGCCACGATCCGCTTCTGGATTGGGCCATCCGGCAATCGAGGTGTGGCCTCGCCACCTTCTACGACGGATCGCTCGACGGTCTCGAGCGCTTCGCAAGAGGCGAAGGTGTAGTGGCGGGCCTTCATATTCACGACGCCGCATCTGGTAAATGGAATGCCCCAGCGGT
>JAUIBJ010000140.1 GCA_030428025.1 Alphaproteobacteria bacterium | reverse complement strand
CGAAGCCCGCCCGGAACGCAGCTTCATGCGCCGGGAAGGCTGCCGACAGATACCGGGTGGCAAGTCGCATCGGCTGGTCAAGATCGGGCGGCCGGTTCGACAGATACATCGACAGCCACAGACCGTCAGTCATCGCGTCGATTCCGGCGGCGATGTCGTCGGCCCCGGCCAAGGGCCTGCCCTCGGCCTGCAACAGCGCCGCGCAGGCGTTGCGCATCGCCAGGGCGCGTTCCTGTTCGAACGATTCCGAAATCTCGCCGTAAAGCGGCCGGGCCTTCGATTCGCCCCAAAAGGCGTGCCAGACGATCAGGTTGTCGTCGCGGCACAGGTCGGGGGCGAAATCGGCTCGGACAAGGGCGATGATCTGCGCCGCCGGATCCGCGCCGGCGGCCGAGACCGCCTTCTGCCAGGTTTCCTGATAGGCCTCGTAAAGCCGTTGCAAAGCCGCGCCCAGAAGGGTCTGCTTGTTGTGGAAATAAAAGACGGCCACGCCCTGCGACAGCCCAGCCTCGTTCGACACGCTTGCCAAAGTGGTCCCCGACAGCCCGTTGCGCACGATCGAACGGAGCGTGGCGTCAATGATCTGGCTGCGCCGCTTGTTGGCGTTTTCCGTGCGCTCCTTGCGTGGACGCGACTCGGTTCGGCTGGCCGACATGTGCGCCTCCCGGTATAGTTCTCCCGAATTATCGCGCGCTTTGCATCGCAGCGCAACAGGCGCGTCAGAATTTAATTGAGCGCTCAAAGAAATCCAAGTAGGATGCAAGGCAACTCAGGACAATTGACACAAGACCGAATAGAGGCACGACATGACCGACATCCTTGCCAACGCCGAAGGCCGCAGCAACGAGCAGATCTCTCCCGAGGCCATCCAGCACTGGGACAACACCCATTTCCTGCACCCCTGGGAATCGGTGGGCACCAGCGACGCCAACCGTGTGATTGCGGCAAAGGCAGAGGGGATCTATCTCTACGATCCCGACGGCAAGCGTTATATCGATGGGCCGGGCGGCATGTGGTGCACCCAGATCGGCTATGGCAGGCAGGAGATGGCCGATGCGATTGCTGAGCAGGTCATGCGGCTGCCTTATTACACACCCTGGGCCTTCGCGTCCGAGCCTTCTTCGCTCTTGGCAAGGCGCATCGCCGAGATGACGCCGGGCGATCTCAACAGCGTGTTCTTCACCACCGGCGGTTCGTCGGCCGTCGACAGCGCGTTGCGGTTCGCGCATTTCTTCAACAACCTGCGCGGGCGGCCGGAAAAGAAGATGATCATCGCCCGCGACAAGGGTTATCACGGCTCGACCTATCTGGCCGCCAGCGTTACAGGCAAGGAACGCACGAAATCGCGCACCGATGTCGACAAGCGGATGGTGCGCTTCATTGGCAACGTCAACCCGTATGTCCGCCCCAAGGGCATGAGCGTCGAGGACTGGTGCGACGCCAAGGTGGCGGAACTGGAGGAGGCGATCCTCGAGGCCGGGCCCGAAAACGTCGCCGCCTTCATCGCCGAACCGGTGCTCGCCTCGGGCGGGGTGATCGTGCCGCCGCCGGGCTATCACAAACGCACGCTGGAGGTGTGCCGTCGGCACGATGTGCTCTACATCTCCGACGAGGTGGTTACCGGCTTCGGCCGTCTGGGCCACTGGTTCGCCAGTGAAGAGGTGTTCGGCATCACGCCCGACATCATCACCTGTGCCAAGGGCCTCACCTCGGGCTATCTGCCGCTTGGTGCGATGATCCTGTCGGACCGGCTGTGGGACGAGATCAGCGCGGCAGGCCGGGAGGACGTGGCCTTTTCCAACGGCTTCACCTATTCCGGTCATCCGGTCTGCTGTGCCGCCGCGCTGAAGAATATCGAGATCATGGAACGCGAGGGGATTCTGGAGCACGTTCGCGCCATCACCCCGCATTTCCAGGCCCGCGTGCACGACCTGGCCCGGCACGAGATCGTCGGCGACACCCGTGGCGCCGGGCTGATCGGCTGTGTCGAGGGGGCCGCCGCGCCGGACCTGCCGGAAGAGCGCCGGCTGGCCATCGACGCCGAATTCGGCGCCCGGGTGGACGCGAAATGCGAGGAGATGGGGCTGATCGTGCGGCCGCTCTACCAGATGTGCGTGTTCTCGCCGCCGCTGATCATCACCGAGACCCAGATCGACGAGATGTTCGACATTCTCGACACGGCGGTCCGCCAGGTTCAGGATGAAATGATGTGATCTGCCGAAATGCTCGGGGGAGGGCCGGAAATGGATGACGAACCGGTACTGGAAAGCGGCTTCAACGGGCTGGCGCGGGCCCAGCCCGCGCTGCCGGCCTCGTGGTACTACGACCCCGCGCATTTCGAGCGCGAACGGGCCGAGATCTGGGGGAAGACCTGGACCTATCTCTGCCGGGCCGAGACGCTGGATGGGCCGCGCGCGTTCCGCACGTTTCAGGTGGGCGGGCAGCCCATCCTGATCCTGCGCGACGAGGCTGGCGAGTTGAAGGGCTTCTTCAACACTTGCCGGCATCGCGGCTCGATCCTCTGTCCGGCCGCCGAAGGGCGGCTGGACCGGCCGATGATCGCCTGTCCCTACCACCAGTGGGTTTATGACCTGTCCGGTCGGCTGCGGGCCACCGGGCCGATGCGGCCGGTGGCTGGCTTCGACCGGGCCGAGCATCCGCTGCTGCCGGTTGCGGTGGCGGAGTGGCGCGGGTTTGTCTTTGTCAACCTCGCGGCCGATGCGCCGTCCTTCGAGGATACCCACGGCGCCGAGACCGCTTATGTCGCCAACTGGCCGCTGGAGGAATTGCGGATCGGGCACAGCTACAGCAAGACCCTGAACTGCAACTGGAAAATTTTCTGGGAGAATTACAACGAGTGCCTGCACTGCCCCAATATTCACCCCGAGTTGTGCGAGCTTGTGCCGATCTATGGCCGGGCGATCATGGCGCGGCGCGACGATCCTGACTGGCAGGCCCATGCCGGCGAGGACGCACCGCATATCTCGGGCGGGCTGCGGGCCGGGGCCGAGACATGGTCGATGGATGGCACGGCACAGGGCCGTCTGCCAGGGTTGACGGAGGCGGACGTGGCGGCGGGCCAGCGCTATGTGACGGTGCCGCCTTCGGTCTTCATCGCCCATCACGCCGATTACGTGCGCACGGTGAAGATCACGCCGACGGGCCCCGAGACGATGGAGCTTTCGGCGGAATGGCTGTTCCATCCCGACACGCTGTCCCGGCCGGATTTCGACATGGAGCGGATCACCGGGTTCGGAACGCTGGTGATGGAGCAGGACGGGGAAGCGTGCGAGATCAACCAGGCGGGTCTACGCGCGCGGACCTTCCGGCAGGGCGTGCTGATGCAGGAGGAATACGAGGTATTCCTGTTTCAGGACTGGGTGCGCGGGCAGCTGGGCGAGCCGATGCTGGGTGAGCCACCCGAAAGCCGGGCCAGTCGCCGCGCCGAACCCTAGCACGCGGCGCGGGCAGGGCGGGCGGGGTTATTCCCGCCCGGCCAGCATCTCGGCGTTCACCTCGGCCATGGTTCCGGGCTCGGGCGGCTCTTCCAGATTCAGCACCGGCAGCAGCGCGCGCAGGTGATCGTGATGCGACTTCACCCCGTATTCCAGATCCGACAGCAGGATGCCGTCATAGCCCGACGAGAGTGCCGCCTCGCAGGACCAGATGGTCAGCATCTGGTCTTCCTCGGCGGTGATCGTGTCGATCCGGCCCGACAGATAGCGTGCCGCCCGCATTTCGCGGCTTTCGTCGCGGCGGCGGTAGGCGGCCCCGCGAAGCTTGGTCTTGCCGGCGCCGTCGGGGAACTCCTGATAGAAGATCATCGAATCCGGATAGACGCCGATCACGGCATTGGGGAATAGTCCCAGATACAGCCAGGCCTGGCGGTGGCTTTCTGGCAGCCATGTCGCCTCGGGCAGGACGGACTTGTAGGCCCGCACCGACCAGAGAGCGCCGGGGCCGGGGTTGAAACTGGCGAAGGAGCGCGAGGCGCCGCCGATATAGGGCTCGTCGTAATAGCCCTTGCCGTAAAGGTCGTGCAGCGCGGGGTGCGCCATCGCCACGTGATAGCCTTCATTGTCCACGTCGCGTACCGCCTTCCAGTTGACGGCTGTTTCATCGGACCAGTCGACGGTGCCGACCGGCACCATGTCGGCCAGATCGTAGGGCGCGAGTTCGTCGTCGAATCGCCCCATGATCTCGGCCACGGCGGGCTGGTCGCTTTCCTTGAAACGGACGAAGACGAAGCCCTGCCAGATTTCCGTTTCCAGCGGTTTCAGTCCCCATTCCACCGGGTCGAGCGCCGGAAAGCTCTTGGGCTGCGCGGCGCCGCGCAGGGTGCCATCGAGATTGAAGGCCCAGCCGTGATAAGGGCAGATCAGCGCCGATTTGCAATGCCCGCGCTCGTCCGTGACCACCCGGCTGCCGCGATGGCGGCAAAGGTTGTGAAAGGCCCGCACGATGCCGTCCCGGCCGCGCACGATCAGCGCGCGTTCGCCGCCGACGTCGAAGGCAAGATAATCGCCGGGCTCGGCCACGTCGGAGACATGACAGGCCAGCTGCCAGTGCTTGCGAAACAGTTCTTCCATCTCGAGCTCGGCAAGCTCGTCGGAGAAATAGGCCCAGCCCGGAAGCCCGGTGCGGTCCCAGTTTTTCGGCGGGGAGGTATGGGTGAGATCCTTCATGCCGAAATTATAATGAGCGCTCAAATTAAATGTCAACCGCTTTCCGGTCCCGCCATTTTCCCCTGAGGCGCCGTCGCCACAGGACGGAAGGCGTCGCGATAGGCGGCGCCGCGCCAGGCCTCCATCACCGTCACCCAGACCGGTTTCAGCATCCGCAGGCCCAGGGCATAGAGGCCGAGTACGGCCCGGCGCCAGCCGCGCTGGCGTGTCCGGTGCCAGTCGACGAAATCGAGCGCGGCACGGAAGAAGGCCTGCTGGGACAATGTACCGATCAGTTCTTCGCGCGTCGCGTCGCGGCCGGTTTCGCTTTCATGGCCACAGGCGGCCTGCCGGATGGCAATCCCCAGATCGTGGCGGATATGGGCGCGCACCCCCAGCGAGATCAGAAGAAGATGCAGCGAGATCGGCGAGCGCATGGTCAGCCGCCTGGCCAGCCAGTGGTACTTGCGCCATTGCCGGGGCACTTCTTCCAGCGGCACATCGAGCCGCTGGAGCACGCCCAGATCGTAAAGGTCGTAGAAGCGCCGCATGACCAGATAGGCGAAATCGGGGGCAGGGGTCTGTTCCAGCGCGGCCAGCCATTGCGTCGTGGTCTCGCGGTAGAGCCCTGCGAAGAGGCAATGGATGCGGACATTCGCCGTATCGGGCGCCCCGTGGAAGCGATGGATGATCTCCTCCAGCTGGCCGAGCACGGCCTCGGCGTCGCCTTTCCGGGCGGCGCTCATGTCCGCCGGGGACGCGTCCCCACGGGCTCCGACAGCAAAGCCGGCTTGTCGGCGATCGCGTTGCGCCGCAGGGCGGCCAGCGCACCGGCCAGGGCCAGCGGGATCATTGTCATAAGGCAGATCAACGCCGCCTCGGAAAACAGGAGCTGCACGGCGACGGTTTCGGCATTGACCGGAACGGACAGCCCGGCCCCGTGGCCCGTAAACGGGTTGAGCAGGTATTCCCCCGCAAAGGCCGCATAGGCAAGGGGCACCGACAGCCAATAGGCCCGCCCCCGCGGCGCGTCCGGCAAGTCCCGGACGGGTGCGTCGCGCAAATAGACGGCGAAGCACTGGAACATCAGCCAGGTCACCCCGAACCAGCCAAGGTAGTTGCTGACCGGGATGCCGAAATGGGGGCCGCCATCGACCCAGATCCAGCGTTGTTCGACCGTCGAGCGCAGAATATCCATCGACAGATCCCACGCCACCATGGCCAGCGCCGCAAGCACCGGCGCCGCATAAAGCACCGCCCTGTCGGGCCGTGCGCCGCGCCGGTTCAGAAGAAGCGTGGCCAAGGACCACGACGCATAAGCCATGAGCAGATAGGCGGGCAGGACGAAGACCGGAACATGCCAAAGGAAGGGCGCCATCAACTCGGTGTAATGGTAGTGGCCGAAGGGAAAGCCGGTCAGTACGCTGAGGGTTTCGAAAATCCACGCGATGGCAAAGACGATAATGGTGAAACGCCACAGCGCCTCGCCTCCGTAGCGGCGCTTGCCGTGAAGGACAAAGAAGGCAATCAGAGAACTGGCCACGATGGCGGGCGAGTATTCCTTCAGCCAGCCGCCCGGCTCGCCGAGCGCATAGAGGGCGTTGCCAAACCACGCCGCCAAAGGCAGCAGCAAAAGCACATACGTCCCCGAAAGGCCGACACTGGACCTTGTCTTCATCTGGCTCCCCCTTCGACCGTCCCCCAAAGAGATTGCATAGCTAATTGTTTAGCGCAGGAATTTTCCCTGGTCCATTCAAACACGCATTAACCTGTGTCCGCGCGGCCGGGTGTTTCGGGCGTCAAAAGAAATAGGTCAGCTTCAGCTCGTAGAAATCGTCGCGGTCAAGAATGGTGAGCGGGTCGGTGGGATTGCTGGAATCGATATGCGTGGCGGTGAAGCTGACATTGGTCCGGTCGGTCAGCCGCGACGAGATGTCGAGGCTGTAGGCCGCGCCATCGGTCGACAGGTCGAAAAGCCCGCTGAGGGTGACGGAGGTGGTGAGCCGGTTGTTGAAATCGTAGCGCAGGCTGGTGAAGATGTCGTCGTCGAACACTGTCAGCGGTTGCAGGTTCGAGCGGTCATCATAGGTGTATTCCGTGGCAAAGGTCAGGTCGCCCGCCCCACCCAGGGCCCCCGGCATGCGGTATTCGAACCCTGCGACGCCGGAAAAGTAGGTCTCGTTCAGCGTGTAGCGCTGCGCGCCCTCGAATTTCCAGATCCAGTCGCCCGCGGCATAGGCCAGTTCCAGCCCGACCTGCTGGAGTTCCTGATAATAGGGGATCGCGCCGACGCTGGCACCGCCCAGAAGAAAGGCCTGCGTCGCCGGCGTACTGGCCGCCGCGACCCGGGGGGCGAGCGGGCCGGCGCCGGGCGCGAGGCTTTCATAGGCGCGGCGGATGTCGGCGTTGACGGCGTTGCAGGTGCCCGCCGTCACCGGCGGGGCCAGATTGGCGCAGCCGGGCAGGATCACCGGGTCGCGGTTGGTGCCCGAGAAGAAGGACAATGCGTAATCGAGCGAGCCCCGCGCAAAGCTCACGGTGTTGGTGTTGCGGAAGGCGAAATCCACCCGGTCGGTGCTGCGCTGGAAGATGGCATGGGTGTCGTCCGGGATCACGCCGAAGCGCGGCCGGGTCGAGGCATCGCCGAAATCGGGCTCGCGAAATCCGAACAGGCCGTAGAAGCTCAACGTGCCCAGCGTACCGGCGTCGAAATTGACGTTGACCATCGGCTGGCCGAGTTTCCGGGTCTCGTCGACCCGGGCGAAGCGGTCGTTCTGGTTGATGATATTGGTGGGGTTGAAGGATTCGGTCGTGCCCCAGAAGACGACATCGCTGCCGAAGAGTACGCTGACCACGTCGTTGCCGGTCACGATATAGGCCTTCTGGACGTCGAACACCTCGGTTCCGGTGCGGTCGTCGCCGCGGGCGTAAAGCTCGATCTCGAAGTCGGCAAAGCCCAGTCCCCCGCTCAGGCCGAAACGCGCCTCGGGGATCAGGGCGGTGCCCGACCCCGCCTGACCGGGAAAAAGCCCGTCATGCGGGAAATGTCGCGCGGTGAGGCTGACCTCGCCGT
>JAUIBJ010000789.1 GCA_030428025.1 Alphaproteobacteria bacterium | reverse complement strand
CCCTTCCGAGGTCGTCAGCTTGGCGGCATAGAAGGCACTGCGCTGATCGGCGGGCACCTGCCATTCGAAATCGACCTCCCAGCGGGCGTTGTCGATGTCGTCGTCATGGAAATGGATGGCGCCGTATTCCTTGGGCGCATGTTTCCAGTCGAAGTTGTGGCCCGAGAAGTTGTGGCCGGTCATCGCCCGGGTGGGGCAGTTGACGATCGACAGATCCAGCAGATAGGGCCCGTGATCGCGACCGACGATCGTGTTGATGCCGTCGGAGAAATCCCACGACCCCACAATCACCTTGGCCAGAGCGCCCGTCGGGCCGCAATGGCGCCGCTCGGTCAGGCCGGGCTGGGCGCCCAGTTTCATCGTTTCGATGTCCTGACGGCTGAGCGCGGCCCGGCAAAGCCGCGGGCTGTCGATCTTGCCGTTGTAGTGGCCGGTCATGACAACGCCTGCGGGCACCGAGCTTTGGGCCAGCGGGCCGTCATCCAGGCGGTCGCAATTCGCGGCCACCGCGAAGGGGACGCCATCGGCATTGTCGATCTTCTCGCCCAGATTCTTGGTCACCGGTGGGATGTCGGGGTCCAGCGCATACTGGATCTGCGGCTCGTGATACAGTGTCGCCTCGCCGGTTTCGGCGTCATAGCTGGCGGCGACGAAATGCCAAGCATGGTCGCGCACGGGCGCGCCGGTGGTCACCGACTTGCCGTTCACGCGCATCTCGATGCAGCCCTCTTCGTTGATGAAAAGGCCGTAACCCTTGCCGTTCGACCATTTGCCCATCAGAGCCTGAGCGCCGTGGCGCCAGTACTTGGGGTGGGTCTTGGGTGTGGTCGGCCAGATCCAGCACTGCATGGTGAAGCTGTCCAGATGCAGCTGCGGGCAGTCCTCGACATAGCCATAGGAGCCAGAATGGATCACCTGGCGGCGGCCATCGTATTCGCCGTTGCAGGCGGCGTCGATATGCTCTTCCAGAAGGCCGGGCCCGCGCGGGTTGGTATCGCCATTGATCATCTTGACGATCTCGACCTTGTACTTCTTGGGCCCGTTGCAGTTCACGTGGAACTTGATGGTTTTTCCGGGGTTCACCCCGAACAGGTCGGCGTAACCTGTCAATCGCATGTAGCTCATCTCTGTTTCCTCTCCGATCTCGCGCCGCCTTTCGAACGCGCGCAAAGCTTCCTTGTCCAGAAAGCGCGTGCGCTTTCCTCCCCTGTCCCTTCCGGGACGGATTTCACTTTTGTGTCAGTACCTTGGAACCGGCGGCGTCAGGTCACCGTCCAGTTGTCGTCGCGGCGCTTCCAGCCTTCGTGGAAATGCTCCACCTGACCGTCGGTTTCGTCCATCTCGTCCAGACGCATCAGGAAGATGTCGTGCTGCGGGTCCTGTTCGTTATCATAGACCTTGTCGCTGACGAATTCCGGCGGCACGCCGCGCACGCCGCTCAGCCGGCCGATGCGCCAGGATTTGTCCGGTTCGGTGCAGATGACCACCAGCTTGCCCTTGCCGTTCGCAGGCATCGCCGCGCGCATCCGGAGAAGGACGCGGTTGAGCAGGAAATCCTCGTGGATGCCGCCGGTGA
>JAUIBJ010000139.1 GCA_030428025.1 Alphaproteobacteria bacterium | reverse complement strand
ACGGGTGATTCCCCTGTCGATCCAAAGAGTTGCGCGTGTCAGTTCGCGCAGAAAGGCACGGTCGTGGCTGATCAGAACAAAGGCCTTGCGGGTTTCGGACAACTGGCGCTCCAGCCAGGTGATCGCCACGATGTCGAGATGATTTGTTGGCTCGTCGAGCAGCATCAGTTCCGGCGCCTCGGCCAGCAGCTTGGCCAGCGCCGCGCGCCGCCGCTCCCCGCCCGAGGCGGTCTCGGGCGAGAGCCCCGCGTCGAAGCCCAGCCCCTCGGCAGCCATCTCCACCCGATACTCCTCGCCCGGCTCAAGCGCGCTTGCAGCAAAGGCTCCGAGAGTTGAAAAGCCCGACATGTCAGGGTGTTGCTCCATGTAGCCAACGGAGGTTCCGGGAGGGATGGCGCGACTGCCGGTATCGGGTTCGACCAACCCCGCCATCACCTTCATCAGCGTCGACTTGCCCGAGCCGTTGCGCCCCACCAGCGCCACGCGGTCGCCCGCCTGCACGGTGAGCGACAGGTCGGAAAACAGCGGCTCGCCCCCGAAGGTCAGCGAGATGTCGGTCAGTTGAAGAAGCGGAGCACGGGCCATGCGCGCGGGCTATCCCGGCAGGCCGAAGCCGTCAAGCGGCGCTAGAGCGCGGCTGCCCGAAGCAGCCGCTTGCGGGTGGGCGGGATGGCGGAAATTTCCAGCCCGGTGAAGACATGCAGCGTGTTCATCTGCCGATCGACCACCGCATGATCGCTGACCCAGCCGCCCATCAGCAGATAGGTCCGCAAAAGCGGGGGCATGCCCAGCATGGCCTGCTTGGCATCCGGTTTGCGCCGGCGCAATTTCTGGGCGAAGCGGACGACCGAGGGCGCCTTGACCCGCGGCCACCAGCGTCGTGGCGCAAGATGGCGGTCCTTCAGCATGGCGAAGGCATCGGCATAGATGTCGGCATCCGTTCCCTTGAACGACGAACAGCCGAACAGCATCCCTACCCCGTTTTCGTCGACAAAGCGGGTCATCGCTCCCCACGCCACGCGCAGCACGTCCGGATCGCGCAGGCCGGGCCGGATGCAGAAACGGCCCATCTCCACCATCGGCTCGCGGAACGCGCGCAGGGCCGACAATTCGTAGAACTGGGCGGAATAGCTGCGCTCGATCTCGCCGCCATCGGTCAGCGGCAGCATCCGGAAGCAACAGACCAGCCGGCCCGTCGCCTCTTCCTCGACCAGGATATGCGTGCAGATATCGTCAAACTCGTCGCTGTCGATGCCGGGCACGTCCTCGCCCTGCTTGAAGGCGACGAATCGCAGGCGTTGCGCGGCGCGGATATCCGCCTCGGTCTCTGCGATCCGGCTTCTGTACCGCCCTTTTCGGAGCATCGCGCTGCCCACCTCTCGAAATCCACCCGATAATAGGTAGTTTCGCAGGCTTTAACACTCAAGATGTTACAGGCCGATGACGTCGCACGGCCGCACAATCAGTTGAACAGCTGGGTCGGGTCGAGATTGCCGAAATTGCCGAAGATCTGGCGCAGCAGGCCGTTGCCCATCACCGAGGAATCGGTCACCCGACGGGTGAGCGGAACGATGTTGCCCTGCTCCAGCCCGAAGGTCTCGATATTGCGGATGGTGTCGTTCTCGTTGAAGCTGATCGCCACCACCGTCCGGTCGATCACCTGCGGCTTTCGTGGCCCGTATTCCTTGATCCGGCTGCGCACATAGTAATAATCGCCGTCGCTCAGGAGGCCCGACGCCGAGGGCGCGCCGATCACGTCGTCGACCGTGGCCCGAGTATCGACGCCGATCACCAGCGCATTGAGGTCCGACGCCGGGGGAACATAGCCGTGATTGCGGTACTGGGCTTCGCAGGCCGCCACGACGACCGCCAGAGACAGCGCCGCCAGCAAACTGGCCAACCGGTTCCGAATACCCATCATTGCCTGCCCTCTTTGTTCTGGCCGCTGACGCTTTACTCCCGCTTACAACAAGCTAGCATCCTTGTTCAAGGAAGGATAAGTGAGGCGCGATGCAGGATCGTCCCGACAATTCCGCCATTTACCGCGTGAGCGCGCTGTCGCCGCGCCGCCCGCAACGTTTCGAGATCGCCCCGGACGAGGCGGAGACGCGCGCCCTGGCAGAGACGCTGGGCCTGCGCGGTCTGCGCAAGCTGCGCTTCGACGGAGAGATTTCCGCCGAGGGCGAGGCCGACTGGCGGCTCGAGGGACATCTGGGCGCCACCGTCACCCAGTCCTGCGTCGTCACGCTCGAGCCGGTGACCACGCGGATCGAGGAGAACGTGATCCGCCGCTTCCTGCGCGACTGGCCCCCGCCCGAGGAACGCCAGGGCGAAGAGGTGGAAATGCCCGAAGACGAGACGATCGACCCGCTGGGAACCGAAATCGACGTGGGCGCGGTGATGACCGAAGCGCTGGCGCTGGCCCTGCCCGCCTATCCTCGCGCCGAGCATGCCGAGATAGAGGAAGTTGTCGCCGCCCCGCCCGGCGCGGAACCGGTGACAGATGCCGAACTCAAGCCCTTCGCGGGGCTGGCCGCGCTGAAGAAGAAACTCGAGAACCCGGAGGAGTAGAGGCCAAAAACCGCTTGCCCCGGCGACAATTCCCTGTATTTTCGCCCTCTCACCGGAATTTGGGGTTGAACCGGCGGCTCGGGAAAGATTAAGAGCCGCCCTAACCCGTGACACACGGGTCTTTCCTGGACCCACAGACATCTGAGGTTGCGACATGGCTGTCCAACAGAACAAAGTATCGAAATCGCGCCGCAACAACCGTCGCGCGCATGACGCGCTGACCGCGGCAAACCCCAACGAATGCCCCAATTGTGGGGAACTGAAACGTCCGCATCACGTCTGCGCGGCTTGCGGCCACTATGCCGACCGCGAAGTGATGGTGATGGTTGACGAGGTCGATCTGGAAGACGACGCGGCCTGAATGAGGCAGGGGCGGGCGTCCTGATGACCGCAAATGAGGCCCAGAGCAGCGCGCGGCACGGACGCACGATCATTTCCGTCGATGCCATGGGAGGCGATCACGGGCCGGCAACGGTTGTTGCCGGCATCTCGCGCTCTGCCAAGAAGAACGACGAGATCGGTTTCATCCTGCACGGCCAGCGCGAGGTGCTTGAACCGCTGGTCGCACGCAGAAAGAATCTGGCCGGACGCTGCGAGATCCGCGACGCGCGCGACGTGGTGTCTATGGACGAAAAGCCCAGCCAGGTGATCCGCCACGGCAAGAACACCTCTATGTGGTCGGCGCTGGAGTCGGTGCGCAACGGCGAGGCGCCGGTCTGCGTCTCCTGCGGCAATACCGGCGCGCTGATGCTGATGTCGGTGGTGCGGCTGAGGAAGCTGCCCGGCATCTACCGCCCGGCAATCGGGGTGCTGTGGCCCTCGCGAAACCCGCAGGGCTTCAACATCATGCTGGACGGCGGCGCCGACATTCGCGCGGATGCCAAGGACCTGATGCAGTATGCGCTGATGGGCACCTCCTATGCGCGCAACGGCTTCGGACTCAAGCGACCGCGGGTGGGGCTGCTCAACGTCGGCACCGAAGAGCACAAGGGCCGGGCCGAGCTGAAGGAGGCGCATGACCTCATCGCCGCCAATGCCCGCATCGCCGATTTCGAATTCGTGGGCTTCGTCGAGGGGCGCGACCTGCCCGGCACGCGCTGCGACGTGCTGGTCACCGACGGCTTCACCGGCAATATCGCGCTGAAGACCGGCGAGGGCGTGGCCAAGCTCGTCTCGGACCTGCTGCGCGAAGCCTTCCGCTATACGCCGCTGTCTCGCATTGCCTCGCTTCTCGCCCTGACGTCGCTGCGCCGCCTAAAGAAAAGAATCGACCCCCGTCGCGCGAATGGGGGGGTGTTCCTGGGCCTCAACGGCACGGTGGTGAAATCTCACGGTGCCGCCGACGCCACCGGCGTATCCGCCGCCGTCAAGCTGGCCTTTCAGCTCGCACGCTCGGGCTTTACCGAAAAACTGGCGGCACGGGTTGCATCTGCCTCGCTGCTTGATCAGGATGATGCGACCGCAGCAACCAAAGCCAACGGTGACACTGAATGACACGCCGCGCCGTTGTCGAGGGCGTCGGGCATTACCTGCCGGACCGGATCGTTCCCAACAGCCATTTCGAAGAGTTCCTCGACACCACGGATGAATGGATCCGGACGCGTTCGGGCATCGAGCGGCGCCATTTCGCGGCCGAGGGCGAAACGACCTCCGATCTGGCGGTACGGGCGGCCCGCGCGGCGCTGGACAGTGCTGGCCTGGGCGTGAACGAGATCGACGGCGTGCTCGTCGCCACCTCCACACCCGACCTGACCTTTCCCTCCGTCGCCACCATGGTGCAGAGCGCGCTTGGCATGTCACACGGTTTCGGCTTCGACGTGCAGGCGGTCTGCGCGGGGTTCATCTATGCCCTGACCAATGCCAATGCGCTGATCGTGTCGGGCCAGGCGACCCGGCTGCTGGTGATCGGCGCCGAGACCTTCAGCCGGATCATGGACTGGGAGGACCGTTCCACCTGCGTGCTGTTCGGCGACGGCGCCGGCGCCGTGGTTCTGTGCGCCGAGGAGGGCACGGGCACCAGCAGCGACCGCGGGATTCTCGCCGCCGATCTCAATTCCGACGGTCGATATCGCGACATGCTCTATGTCGACGGGGGCGTCTCGACCACTGGCACCTCCGGCAAGCTGCGGATGCAGGGCAACCCGCTGTTCCGGCAGGCAGTGGAAAAGCTGACCTCGACCGCCGAGGCGGCGCTGCAGCGTGCGGGGCTCTCGCATGACGATATCGACTGGATCGTGCCGCATCAGGCCAATATCCGCATCATCGCCGGCACCGCAAAGAAGCTGGGCGTGTCGATGGACCGGGTGATCGTGACGGTACAGGAACACGGCAACACCTCCGCCGCCTCGATCCCGCTGGCGCTGTCGGTGGGTGTGGCCGAGGGCAAGATCAAGCGCGGCGATCTGCTGATTTCCGAGGCAATCGGCGGCGGCTTGGCCTGGGGCGCGGTTGTCCTGCGCTGGTAGGCGCCGGTTCGGGCGTCAAATCACCGCGTAAACTCTATCTGCCAAGCCATTGACATTGACTCGGAAATTCCTTCCGACCTAAAGTCCTTTCAAAGAGCGAGGGGATGACATGGGCGACAAGACTTTGACGAGGATGGATTTGAGCGAGGCCGTGTTCCGCGAAGTGGGCCTTTCCCGCAACGATTCCGCGCAGTTGGTCGAGAGCGTACTGGAGCATATGTCCGACGCACTGGTGCGGGGTGAGCAGGTCAAGATCTCTTCCTTCGGCACCTTCTCCGTGCGCGAGAAATCGGCCCGCGTGGGGCGCAACCCCAAGACAGGCGAGGAGGTGCCAATCAACCCTCGCCGGGTGCTGACCTTTCGCCCGTCGCATCTGATGAAGGACCGCGTCGCCGCCGGCAACCGCAAGTAAGGAAAGCCGCGTTCATGGCCAAATCCGCAGACGCCTTCCGCACGATCAGCGAGGTCGCAGAGTGGCTGGAGACGCCGGCGCATGTGCTGCGCTTCTGGGAAAGCAAGTTCGCGCAGGTCAAGCCGGTGAAGCGGGCTGGCGGGCGGCGTTACTACCGGCCGCAGGACATGCGGCTTTTGGGCGGGATCAAGAAGCTGCTGCACGATGACGGCATGACCATCAAGGGCGTGCAGAAGCTTCTGCGCGAACAGGGCGTGAAACATGTGGCGGCGATGTCGCAACCTCTGGCCGGCGACCTTGAGGGGGTGGGCGAGCCAACCCATTCGGACCAGGCCGATGCTGCCCAGGTGGTTGATTTCCGGCCCAGAAGCGATGCGGGGCGCGGCACGACCGAGGCCACGCCCGGTCCACGGCCCGGCACGCCGGAGCCGACCCCGGCAAGCTCGGCGCCCGACGTGACTCCCGGGCCCCAAGGGAAAGACCCGGTGCCCGAACCCGAGCCGGACCTGCCCCCCGCCCCGTCGGAGCCGGGAGAGCCGGAGCCGCCAGCCGAGCAGTTCACCGAGCCAACCGAGACGCCGGCGCCTCAGCCGCTTGCCGAAACCGAGGCTGGGCCGGGGCCCGCCGACCGGATTGAAGCAGAGCCGGAGGCGGAAACGGCCCGCGCGCCCGAGCCGCTGGAAGAACCGGGGCCGGAAACCGCCGGTGGGCCGGAAACCGCGCCGGAAGAGCCGGCCCCGCAGGAGACGGCACCGCAGCAGGCATTGCCCGAGACCGAGGAGGCCGAAGCCCACGACGCCTCCGACACTGTTGCCAAGCCCGAATCGGAGGCGCCGGCCGAGCCTGCCCCCACGGCCCGCATCCCCACCTTCCTCAGCCGCCCGCGCGCCGAAGCGGTCCCCGCCCCCGAGACGGAAGAGCCGGAGGCGCCCGCGCCCGAAGAACCCACGCCGGAGCCGACGACAGAGCCGCCCGTGCCGCTGACCGTCGAGGTTCCGCCCGATCCCGATGACGAGCAATACCGCGCCGCCGGCCTTCTGACAGAGGTCGCCGCCCTGCCCCGACCCTGCGACGTGCCCACCATCCGTGCCATCCGGCCCTTCGTCCGGCGTCTGGAACAGAGGGTGAAGGCATTTGAAAGATCCGACGCGGAAAATTGAGCGATTGCCCCTTGTTCCCGTTGCCAAATCCGGTATGTAACGCCAATCGTCGGGCTATAGCGCAGGCTGGTAGCGCGTCCGTCTGGGGGACGGGAGGTCGCAGGTTCGAATCCTGCTAGCCCGACCATCATCACCCTCCCCGCAGCTTCGGAAACCGCCGCGCGCCGCAACGCGCGCGACGAGGCAGAAGGGAGAGGCAGGATGACGGGTGTTCTGGCCAGCCAGCAGCTCAGGGCGATGATCGCCGACGGGCGCATTTCGGCCCAAGCGCCGTTTCTTTCCGATCAGGTTCAGCCCGCCAGTCTCGATCTGCGACTGGGCGATACCGCCTACCGGGTGCGCGCCTCCTTCCTGGCCGGGGCGGGTCGCAAGGTCGCCGACCGGCTGGCAGAGTTCGAAATGCACCGCATCGACCTGTCGGGCGGAGCGGTGCTGGAGAAGGGCTGTGTCTACGTCGTGCCGCTGATGGAGGCGCTCGACCTGCCCGGCGATGTGCAGGCCGTGGCCAATGCCAAATCCTCCACAGGCCGGCTCGACCTGCTCACCCGCGCGATCACCGATCACGGCACGGAGTTCGACCGCATTCCGCCAGGATATACCGGCCCGCTTTATGCCGAGATCTGCCCCCGCTCCTTCTCGGTTCTGGTCCGGCCGGGGATGCGGCTCAACCAGATCCGCTTCCGTGTCGGTCAGGCGGTGCTGGACGATGCCGCCCTGCGGGCGTTGCATGCAGAGACCCCCCTTGTCGACGGCGAGGCGGTGATCGGCGAGGGCCTCGGCTTTTCCGTCGATCTGCGCCCCGAGGCGGGCACGCTGGTGGGCTACCGCGCCAAGCCGCATACCGGGCTGATCGACCTCGACCGGATCGGCCATTACGACCCGGCGGAGTTCTGGGAGGAGGTGCATTCCGACACTGGCCGCATCATCCTCGATCCGGGCGCCTTCTATATCCTCGTCAGCCGCGAAGCGGTGCATATCCCGCCACAATATGCCGCCGAGATGGCGCCCTATCTGGCCATGGTGGGTGAATTCCGGGTGCATTACGCGGGCTTCTTCGACCCCGGATTCGGACATGACGCGGCAGGCGGCGGAGGCTCGCGCGGGGTGCTGGAGGTGCGCTGCCACGAGGCGCCCTTCGTGCTGGAGCACGGGCAGGTGGTGGGCCGGCTGGTCTACGAGAAAATGGATCAGGTGCCCGATCAGCTCTATGGCGCCGGGATCGC